>WRIW01000073.1 GCA_009782505.1 Clostridiales bacterium | reverse complement strand
AATGGGGTGTATGGGCCGACTTTTGTTGTCCCCGAGCCCTACATAGGCAAGATCGGCAGCAGGGTGATGAGCCTGCAGAACCCGACGCAGAAGATGAGCAAGAGCGACCCCAACCCCCGGGCGAGCATCGCCATCACCGACGCGCCGGACGTGATCATGAAGAAATGCAGGTCCGCCGTGACGGACAGCGATACGCAAGTGCGCTATGGGGAAGGCAAAGACGGCGTCAACAATCTGATGACGATCTACGCCGCGTGCACGGGGAAGGGCTTCGAGGAGATCGAGCGGGAGTTCGACGGGCGGGGCTACGGAGAGTTCAAGAGCGCCGTGGGCGAGGCTGTGACCGGGGAATTGAGAGGCTTTCAGGAGGAATATAAGAGAATTTTGGGCGATAAAGCTTATTTAAAACAGATGGCCCAGGAGGGGGCTGAAGCGGCCGGGCGGATCGCAAACCGGACGGTGGAGAAGGCGTACCGGAAGGTGGGGCTGTGGGACTGGAGAAGGTAGGGCAAAGGTCTGCGCGAGGTGTTCCGGCGCGGCGAAGCGAAGTTTATCCCCGGCGTGGCGAAGCCGCGCCCTACAGGGAAGGGGCCGAAGGCCCTATGAGATGGGGGTGGTGGTGTGGAAAATAGGCTAAAAGAGGTGCCGGACAGACAGCCGAATCGGATTGAAAATAAGAATTATAGCTTCAACGGCGCGTATTTCCTGACGGTTTGTACAAAGGAACGCCATTGCTTTTTTGGAAAAATACAGGACGGCGTCATGACGCCAACGGAATTCGGGGCGTTTGCGGCGGAGGAGCTGTCCAAGCTGGAAAGCATATATCCGTCTGTTATTCTTGACTCGTTTGTAGTGATGCCAAACCATGTGCATTTGATCGTGATGCTACTCAGCGAGCGCCACAACCCTTCCGTTCGGAGAATCATGCAGCAGTGGAAGGGCGTTGTATCGAAAAAAGCGGGGTTTCCGCTCTGGCAGGATCGCTTTCACGACAGAGTAATTTACAACGCGGCTGCATATCGAAAAATCAGGCAATACATTGAGGCTAATCCCGCGCGGTGGAAAGAGGATTGCTTTTTTGAGATTGACCCCTTGTAATTCCGGCGGGGGTTTTAGGCCTCCCTGGTGTAGTGGAGTTGGCCCCGGCGTGGCGAAGCCGCGCCTTCGGCCCGCCGACCCCCGAGTGAATATTATTGGCGGTGGCGCATCGCCTTTAATATAAAAGCATACTAGTAAAAGGAGAGTACAAACATGGGAAGCAAAGAAAAACTGACGGAACTCCTGGGCAACATGCCCGAATGGCAGGCGGCGGCCCTGCTGATGATCACGCAGGCCTATCTGCAGGCGCTCAAGGATGCCGAGACGAAGGGCCGGGTGGACATCTCCAGCGAGGTGATCAAGTACCTGTCCGAGGCCGGGCCGCAGGCCGCAGCCGGGTTTGACATGCGCCAGCCCGCGCCGCAGCCGGTACGCATTGCGCCGGTGACGCCGCCCAGGGGGTAGTGCTTTTTTGGGCGGGAAGATTGGGCTCGGGTTTCGGGCGGCTTGCTAGCCACCCCTACAGCCGCTGACGACTATTGCGACACAGCGCTAAAGACATCCTGACCCTATCACCTTGGAAAAACCTAAATTTTTGCGTGGCTGTGCCGCGTTGTGGTAGACTTAAGCCCGCAAACTCGATTTTGTGGACTATCATATCAAAGGAGTATCGCATGAAAGAGATCAAGGAAATTAAGAAAATTGTACTGATGTATTCCGGCGGGCTGGATACCTCGGTGATGATTCCGTGGCTGAAGGAGAACTACCCGGGCTGCGAGGTGATCGCGGTTTCGGCGGACGTGGGGCAGGGCACGGAGCTGGACGGCCTGGAGGAGAAGGCGCTCAAGACCGGGGCGAGCAAGCTCTATGTGCTGGATCTGAAGAAGGAGTTCGTGGAGGACCTCATCTGGCCCACGCTGAAGGCCGGCGCGCGCTACGAGCGGGATTATCTGCTGGGCACGAGCTTTGCCCGGCCGATTATCGCCAAGGCCATCGCCGAGGTGGCGATCCGGGAGGGCGCGGACGCCATCTGCCACGGCTGCACAGGCAAGGGCAACGACCAGGTCAGATTTGAGCTGACCTTCAAGCGGTTCTGCCCGGAGATGCATATCATCGCGCCGTGGAGGACCTGGGAGATCAAGAGCCGCGACGAGGAGATCGACTACGCCGAGGCGCGGGGGATTCCGCTGAAGATCAACCGGGAGACGAACTACTCCAAAGATAAGAATCTGTGGCACCTCTCCCACGAGGGGCTCGACCTGGAGGACCCCGCCAACGAGCCGCTGTACCAGAAGCCCGGCTTTCTGGAGATGGGGGTCTCGCCGGAGCGGGCGCCGGACGAGGCGGCGTATGTCACGCTGGGCTTCGAGAAGGGGATTCCCGTTTCTCTGGATGGGGAGGCGCTCGGCGGCGTGGAGCTGATCGCAAAGCTGAACGAGATCGGCGGGGGGAACGGCGCGGGGATCGACGAGTTGGGCGAAAACAGGCTTGTCGGGAGGGAGTC
>WRIW01000072.1 GCA_009782505.1 Clostridiales bacterium | reverse complement strand
GCTTCGAGAAGGGGATAATTACAACCGAAGATACGCTGGGCGTCGACCTGACCTGGGGCAATAAGGACGCGCTGCTTCCCCTGATTGAGCAAATGGCTTACCGCAAGGGGATAGGCGCCGTGCTGGCCGACGGATCCAGGGCGGCGGCGGGCAAGCTCGGACGCGGTACGCTGGAGTTCGCCATACAGGCCGGCGGCGTGGAGCTGCCCATGCACGACGCCCGCTGCTGGCCGGGCTTTGGCTATAGCTACGCCCTCGACCCCACGCCGGGCATCCACTGCAAAGGGCCGGTCGGCTTCATCGAGCACGGCTGGACAGATCGGCAGCTTGAGGAAACCCACGGCATGAGGCATTTGACGGACGACAAATATAGTTTTGAAGGCAAAGGCAAGCCCCTCAAGCTGCTGAGCCACTGGTATCATTTCTTCAACGGGACCGGCCTGTGCATCCTGGGCAAGTACTGCTACTACCGCTATCCTGCGCTGGAGCTCCTGCGGGCGGTCACCGGCTGGACGGACTTCGATATAGAGGAAGCCCTGGCGGTGGGAGAAAGGGTCAATACTCTCCGCCAGCAGTTCAACATCAACGAAGGCATTACCCACGAGGACTTCCGGCCGCCCGGGCGCGCTTTGGGCGATCCGCCCCTGCCCGCCGGCCCTACCGCCGGCGTCACCGTCGATCTGGACAAGGTACGCGAGGATTATTATAAAGAGATGGACTGGGACGGGAGAGGCAGGCCCTCCCGGCGCGCCGTCGAAAAGCTGGGGCTGGGCGGGCTGATTAAGGAGTGAAAAGGGAGCGGGAACTGAACGCGACAGAGGAATCGCCGGCCGTCACGACCAGGTGAGCTTGCGGCTTGTCCGATAAGCAAGATGGGTAAGGGCGACGGTGACGACGACAAGGATCATGCCCAGATTGTGGGACAGGGCGTAGCTGCCGGTCTTGTCATAGGTGAAGCCGATGATGGGCTGCCCGAAGGACATAATCAGATTCATGCTGACGGAGAACAACAGGAAGATGCGGGTATAGTCCCTGGAGCCGTATACGGTATGGACCAGAAGCGGCGCCGCTACGGAGGATATCGTCAGGAAGTTCCCCGCCAGAAAGGCGCCGGCGAACAGAAGCGGCATATAGCCCGCGCCAAACCTCAGTAAGGCCAGCGAAGCAAGGGTGAGCCCCAGATTGAAGTAAATCATTTTCATGCCGCCGAACTTGTCGTTGATCAGCCCGAGAGCGACTTTTATCGTGACATTGCCGATCATGCTCAGGGATGAGAGGTATGCCGCCATGGTGGCGGCAAGGCCGATGGAAGCGCCGTAAGCGGCCAGCAGATGGGAATAGGCGGCAAAGTAGCCGATGATCGCCGCCACGATGATCGTGGGGATGAAGGAAAAGGATCGAACGGCGTCCTCGCGGGATACGCCTTTCACCTGCGCCGGGGCGCCGGCGGCGCCCGGAACGTCGCCTTTCTCTGTATCCTCCTCATACCCGTACGGCTTGAGGCCCCGGTCGGAAGGCTTCAGGTCAATGACAAAGATGAGAAAGGGCAGGATGATCACGCTGGCGATCAGGGCGTTTGCCACATAAGCGAACCTCCAGCCGTAGAGTTCGATGATGCGGGCGATGACAGGGTTCATCACCGCTCCGCCTATACCCGAAAAGGTCATCGCAAGCCCTACGGCAAAACCTCTGCGCTTGATGAACCAGTTGCTGAGGATGATGGGCGGCATGACCAGACCGACCATAGGGGAGATGATCCCCAGGACGGCGCCGGCGGCGTACCACTGCCATATATGATTGAACGCCCCCATCAGGGCCGTGATCATCATCGTCGCGGCGAAGCAGCCGGAGATAAGCAGCCGGAAATTGACTTTCTCCAGCACCTTGCTCAGTTGGAACATAGAGAATACCATGAAGACGCCGCGAATGCTGCCATACAGGGTGAATTCGCCCATGCCGAAACCAAGATCCCGAGTGACGGGGACGAAATACTGGCCCTGACAATTCGCCGTCAGCCCGATGCTCAGAGAAAGGGCGCAGCAGGCGGCCAGGATGGCCCAGGCATAGTGCTTATTCTTCATAATGATTGCTCCTTCTTCATTGATAACGTGAAAAACAAGATGAAAATATAGCGATATTAGACTTGAAATTGCTTAAGCGTTGATATAAAATGAGAAAAGTTATTGATTGGTATTAAATAGAAAGGGGTTAATCGATGAAGAAGTATATTTGCTCGGTCTGCGGCTATGTCCACGAGGGTCCGGAAGCGCCCGACCAATGCCCGCAATGCAAAGCGCCGAAAGCCAAGTTCAATGAGCAGGGAGGCGAAGGGCTTGCCTTTGCCGACGGGCATCAGATAGGCGTAGCCAAAGGCGTGGATCCAGAGGTGATCGAAGGGCTTCGCCAGAACTTCATGGGCGAATGCACCGAGGTGGGTATGTATCTTGCCATGAGCCGCCAGGCGGACAGAGAGGGGTATCCCGAGGTCGCCGAAGCCTACAAGCGCATCGCTTTTGAGGAAGCGGAACACGCAGCCAAGTTCGCAGAGCTGCTGGGGGAAGTGGTGGACGAATCCACGAAAGTCAACCTCGAGAAGCGCGT
>WRIW01000071.1 GCA_009782505.1 Clostridiales bacterium | reverse complement strand
CACGGACGCGCCCACGTCGAAGCATGTGACGCGGTCGGAGCTGAACGTGTTCAAGGGGAAGATGGAGGAATGGACGGGGAAGGCGATCACGGACGCGGATTTAGATAATGCCATCGAGGTGTATAACAAGAACCGCCTGCTGCTGAAGCAGATCAGCGAGCTGAGGCGGATGGAGAAACCTGTGATCCACGGGGCGGAGATGATGAACATCGTGCTGGCGGACCAGGTGATGGACAAGGCTGAGATGAACGAGATCCTGGAGAAGTTCATCCCCGAGCTGGAAGCGAGGGAGCCGGGTAAAGACCGCATCCGGCTGATGCTCATCGGGAGCGAGACCTTCGACACGGAGCTGGAGGAGATGGTGGAGGCCCTGGGCGGGGACATCGTGGTGGATGAGCTGGACAACGGGACGGGGTACTACTGGAACAACATCATCCCGCAGAAGGACCGCCTGATGGCGATAGGGCTGAAGTACCTTGGGCGGCCGAAGAACCCCATCAAGGACAACAACTGGCGGCGGAGGCCGCAGCACATCTTCGAGCTGGCTGAGGACTACAACGTGGACGGGGCATTGGTAGTGAAGCAGATCTACTGCCACCTGCACGGGACGGACAACTATGCGGTATGGAAGATACTGAGGGAAAGGTACATCCCGTACCATTTCTTCGAGAGAGATACGCATCTGCCGGTGGAAGACACGACGCTGAGGCTGGAATCGTTCATGAACATGCTGAAGCCTGGGATCAACCATCTGGCGGGCTGGCATAAGGTGTTCGGGGAAGAATAAAGGGGGCTGGGAAATATGGCAACAAAGCAACTATGGGAAACCCGGCCACTGGAGTTCTGGAACAAGGCGAAAGAGCTGAGGGCCGGATGGCAGAAGTCCATCGAGAGCGTGGAGAATGTCGTAGGGCAGGGCAACTGTGGATGGGCCGACGCTTTCCCGGCGGTAACCGTCATCGAGGACAACCCGGTGGGCGCGATGATGCAGAACAAGAACGAGCCCTACGCGCGGAGAGCGCGGCTGGCCAGCGAGGTCCGCGGCTGGGGCAGGGAGATCTGCGGGTATCAGGGGAACTGCTGGGGCGGTCAATTCCTGGGCTATATCGAGGACGGCACGCCATGGCCGAGACGCAGGATGGTAGTACCCATGCCCTGCGTGTGCGACCAGCACGCGAAGCGCGGGCAGCAGGCCAGGGACTTCGAAAACATGCCCCAGTGGATGGCGGACATGCTGATTTATCCCGGGCCGTTTGACCCGGTGCGCAACGAAGTCATGATGGAGCACAAAGTATATTGTACACTTAGACAAGTGAATGACGTTGAACGTATCTTCGGGCAGAGGTTCAGCGAAGACCGGATGAAGGAAGTCATGGCGGGCAATAAACAGGTCAGGGAGTACGGAAGAGAAATCACTTATCTGATGGCGCAGACCATACCGTCCCCCCTGTCGGTGAAAGACCTGTACTCGGTCTACACCATCGGCGGCTTGACAAAGGTGAATCCCGAAGCGACGGTCGCGTTCTGGAAATCGGTGAGGGACGAAGTGAAGTGGCGAGCGGATAATCATATCGCCGCCGTGGGCAACGAACGCTTCCGCTGGATCGAGGCGCATCCGCCCTCCTGGCACTACATGAAATACTACCGTTACATGGAAGAGTACGGCGCGATCTGCCTGGGATCCCAGTATTCCCACATGATGGGCGGGGCGCCGGAGTATAAGCCCGACGGCAGTATAGGCGTAAGGGACAACTATCAGTATCCGGACGATACGCCCATGGAGACCCGGGAGGACATCTTCCGCGTAAGCGCGGGTAAGGAAGCTAGAGCTTTAAACGCCTTTAAGATCGACGAGTATATCCGCAGGGACGCCATCGTAGAGTTCGCGAAGATCATGCAGGCGGACGGGGCTCTATTGGCGATCTGGCGCCACGGCGTAGGCTGTACGCTGACCCGTAAGGAGCAGGGCATGTACCTGAAGGACGCGGGCTTGAGCGTCATGCACTACGAGGGCAGCCAACCGGGGGATAGAACGGACCTGGATGAAAAACGCTTACTGGATCAACTGGACACCTGGATGCAGAGCCTTGGCCTGCGCCGGGAAAGCAAGTAAAGGAGGAGGCGCTTATATGATTACAGCAGGAATCGACGTAGGCCTTGAGTATATTAAGGCAGTCGTGATGAAAGACGGCAAGGTCGCTGGTAAAGCCAGCGGGCTCTCCGGCGGCGTAGGCCGCCCGGCCGCGGTACAGGCAGTTTATGACCAGGCCCTGGCGGCGGCGGGGGTTAAAGCGGGTGAAGTGGAGAAGGTAATCTCCACAGGCAAAGGCAAGTTTGACGTGGCTTTTTCCGCGGACCAGCTGTCGGAGACTGTAGCGGCGGCGAAAGCGGCGAGGATATTTGAGCCGAAGGTGACCACGGTGGTGGACATCGGGGCGGACGAGATCCTGGTGGCGACCATCGACGGCGAAAAGATCAAGGAGTTCGTCATCAACCAGAAGTGCACGGCAGGGCTGGGCCTCTTCCTGGAGGGCATGGCGGACAGGTTCGATATGAGCATCGAGGAAGTGGGCAAGCTGGAAGGCCCGGGTTCGGTGACGGTGAACGACGGCTGCGTGGTATTTGCGGAGCTGGACGCCTTGAGTTTATTGAACCGCGGGACAGATGCGAAGGAGATCGTGAAGGCGCTGAACGAAGCCTGCGCCTGGCGGGCGAACTCCACGCTGAACGACATCTACAAGCCGGACAAAGGCTGCGTGGTGCTGTTTGGCGGGATGACGCAAAACGGCGCCTTCATCAAGGCGCTGGAGAGGATATCCGGCATCAAGTTCGTGATCCCGGCCGAAGCGGTATACGCGGGCGCTATCGGCGCTGCCGCTCTGGCTGCCGACTAAGCGATAAACAAAGATTAATAAATGAGAACCGCGCTCCGGACGG
>WRIW01000070.1 GCA_009782505.1 Clostridiales bacterium | reverse complement strand
TGGGAAGCGGGCATGGTCAGGAACTGGGGCCCCTTCATCTGGGACGAGTGCAAAGTCCGCGACGAGTACACCGTGCAATTCAAGTGGGAAGCGCCTTACCGGGTCTTCCTGAACTCCAGGCTCAACCTGATCTGCAAAGAGTGGGGAACGTCCCTGCCTGACGATTCGGAAGATATGGGCTGGTACGACCCCGTAGGCAGCGGCCCTTACGCGGTGAAGCAGTTCGTCTCTGAGGACGTATGCGTATTGGAAGCCAGGGAAGACTACTGGAACAAAGACGAAGTCGGCCCGTGCTATGTCAAAGAGTGGACAGTCAAGTTCTATAAAGACGCTTCTACCATGTACATGGATCTCGAAGTAGGCAACCTTGACTTCGCCGAAGTCCAGGCCACAGACTTCAGCCGTTACATGAAAGCCGGCGGCGGCGGGGACGGTTTCGACCTCTTCATGATCACCACCGGCGTCACCCAGTACTTCACCTTCAGCTTCGATGATTTCCCGGCATGGAATGACAGAAGGCTCCGGGAAGCCGTCGCCATCGGTATGGACTGGGATCAGCTGGGCAGAGCAGCTTACGACGAGCTCTTCATCCCCGCCGACTCCCTGATGCCCAAAGACGCGCCCACCTATATCTTCCCCGGCAAGTATGAGTACAACCCCGAGAGGGCCAAGCAGCTCCTGGCCGAAGCCGGCTACGGGCCGGACAATCCGATGAAGATCATCACGACCCTCATGGATTCCCAGCTTTATAAAGCCTTGGGCGAAAACACGCAGTTCCAGCTGAGCCAGATCGGTATAGAACTTACGTTGGACTATCTGGACATCATGTCCGCCATCACAGTGTGGAACGCCCCCGGCGGCACGGATATCGGCTTCTGGTGGAACATCAACGGCTCCGCGGCTTTCGACATGTACGACGCTACGCCTAACGCCTGCGTGGATACCGGCTCGACTTATCTGCACGTCTATGATCCTAAGTTTGTCGAACTCTGGACCATCATGCGCAACAGCGTCGACGAGGCGAAAGTGGATCAGGCGGTGCGGGAGCTCCAGCAGGTCAACTTCGACGAGATCATCTACATTCCTTACTACGAATTCTCCGGCTCCTTCGGTTACCGCACCGACAAATTCACAGAAGCGCAGCTGAAGAAATTCATCACCGGCATCAACATCTATCAAATCGGCAGGCTTGGCTTACTGTCCGCCTGGCAGTAAGACCGGCCACAGGATAGCCTTCCAAAGTGTAATAAGTGATTAACATTGTGGAATCCGCGCGGGTATGCGCGGATTCCACAATAGGATAAGAGGAGGCGTTGCCATTGGCGAAATATATTATCAAGCGCATATTATGGATGATACCGGTCATGCTGGGGGTCATCTTCATCGTATTTACCATCACTTACCTCAGCCCGGGGGACCCGGTCCTGCTGATCATCGGCGCGACGAACTATACGCCCGAGTCATACGCGGCAAAAGCGGCGCAACTTGGGCTGGACAAAGGCTACTGGGAGCAATTATTCACGTATCTGTTCAATCTCATCACGAAACTGGATATGGGGAAGTCTTACCTCACCAGCATACCCGTCGCCCAGGAGCTTGCCAGCCGTATCACAGTCTCCATGCGGCTGAACTTTTTGGGCATACTCCTGATGATGGCTGTGGGGCTGCCCTGCGGCATGATATCCGCCTTGAAGCAGTATAGCGCCCTGGATATGGGGCTGACTTCCATATCCCTGATCATGGCGGCTATGCCAAGCTTTGTGTTGGCGCTATTGTGCGCCTTATTATTTGGCGTCATACTCAAATGGCTTCCCATCACGGGGCTGACCACGTGGAAACACTGGATACTGCCCATATTCTGTTCGGCAGGGGGCGGCATCGCCGTCTATACCCGTATGACCCGCACCACCATGCTGGAAGTCATCCGGCAAGACTACATCCGGACGGCAAGGGCCAAGGGCCTGAAGGAAGGCGTCGTCGTCCGCAGGCACGCTTTGAAGAACTGCCTTATCCCATTGACCACGGTAGTGGGCGCCTTTGTCGCCACGATATTTTCCGGCTCCATCATCGTCGAGACCATATTCAACATCCGGGGCATGGGGCTATATCTGGTCGGCGGGATCACCGGGCGTGACTACCCCATCGTCAACGGCACTGTGTTTATCATTTCCCTTCTCGTGTGTACGGTCAACCTTTGCGTGGACATCGCTTACTCCTTCATCGACCCGCGCATCAAAGCCCAATTCATATCGCCGAAGAAGAAAGCAAAGCTCGTGAGCGAGTTAGTACAGGCGCAGGAGGTGGCGGAGTAATGTTATTAGCTACACGCAAGCAGCAGGATAAAATGGCTCAGGACATGGCGGAGATCGCCAAAAAGAAAAGCCAATGGGGGGACGTCTGGAAAAGGCTCATGCGAAACAAACTGGGCATGGTGGGCTTCTTTATCTGCCTCGTATTGGTTATCTTATCCGTAGGCGCCCCGCTCTTTACAAACCAGGACTATGCCTTCCAGAATCCCACGATCAAGCACTCCTATCCCAGCGGAGCTCATCTCTTTGGGACGGACAACTTCGGCAGGGACATCTGGACGCGGCTACTGTACGGCGGGCGCATCTCCCTGATGGTATCCCTCATCGCCGTGATCATCTCCTCGGTATTTGGCATAACCCTGGGGGCCATCGCCGGATACTACGGGGGCGTCATCGACATCACCGTCACGAGGATACTTGACGTCTTGATGGCGGTGCCTTCGATACTCATGGCCATCGCCATATCCGCATCCCTGGGGGGCGGGCCCATCAATACGGCCATCGCCATATCCGTATCCGGTATCCCCCACAGCATGAGGCTCATGCGTTCCACGGTGCTGTCCATCAAGACCAACGAATTCGTGGAGGCGGCCAGGGCTACCGGGTCAAAGCATCTTCGGATCATTTTCGTGCACATTCTGCCGAATACCTTCGCGCCCCTCCTGGTCAACTCAACCCTGCTCATCGGCGGCAACATCATGGCCATATCCGGGCTGAGCTTCATCGGCTTGGGCGGGCAGCCGCCTACCCCGGAGAGGGGCTCCCTACTGGCGGCGGGGCGCCCGTTTATCCCGCGATTCTGGGCCGGCCTCGTATTTCCGTCGATTTGT
>WRIW01000069.1 GCA_009782505.1 Clostridiales bacterium | reverse complement strand
GCTGGAGGTCGGCGCGAAAGCCGCCAGGACCGATTCTGCCGCCGCAAAGGCGTCAGCGAAAGCGCTCCAGCTCGCGTCTGTATAGTCCAGCCCGTCTGTAAATCTGACCCGCGCCCGGCTGACGATATCTTCCAGCTCCCCTATCGTCTTGACCGGCGCCGCCCCGATGGGCAATACTTCTTTGAAATACTGGGCAAAAGCACTGTTCTGGTATCCCCCGGACGTGGGGTCGGGCACATAAGCGGTGACGACCCGCGCTCCCGCAGTGGCATTATTGGAACCGCTAAACGCATAGCTTATGATACTTGGCGCGTCTTTCCCTTTGAAGATCAATTCTTCAAGGGAGGTGCATCCGCTAAATAATGATGTGGAGCTTGAGCCGACGCTGGTCACGCTGGAGCCGTCCGCCCTGCTGCTGAAGGTCACGCTTTTTAGTGCGCTGCTTCCCCGGAAGGACGATAATCCTGTGCTTGTGATGGTAGGCGGAAGGACGACGCGCTCCAATGCCGGATACTGTTCCCCAGCATTAGAGGACCCAATGTTGGGCATTTCATTGCCGCCTATACTGCTCATCTCCGACATGTCCAGCTCCACGAGATAGGGGCGGATTGTTTCCCTTGTCTCCGGCATATTGAATAAGTAGCCCGATGCAGCGCTTCCCGTGATCTTAAGCCGCTTCACCACCGAGTAGTCGTAACTCCCGGCAGACTGCCCATAGTCTCTTTCCAAAATCTCACGGACTTGATCCATTAGCCCTGCAGCGACGGTAAAAATGCTGCCCGCAGGGGAATCCACGATAAACCAAGCGTCCTCCGACGGCCCCGGCGGATCCGTAGGCGTCACGTCTACCGAATCTTCCAACGCCTGGATCGCCTCTAATATGACGGTCTTGCCTGCCAGCGGGTCGATGAGTACCGCCAATGCGGCGGCTTTTGCCTCATTGCTGACGCCGGGCAGGAATAAGGCGCGGATCAAGCTGCCCTTGTCCTCGTGGACATACAGCGGCTCCTCCCCTTCCCCGATGCCGGCGGCGATCCCCAGGTCGGCGCCCAGCCCGACGACGGAGAATTGCCAGCGGATCACGTCCCCGTCCTCCAGGATAAACCCGCCCGCGCTGGAACCGATGATCACATGGTTCACCGTGATCATCCATCCGGCTGTGTAGTAATAGTCAAATTCCCCCAGGGCTCCGTTGCCTTTGCCCTCTCCCAGGGGAACGGTAATGTAGCTCGGTGGAGCGATTTCGCCCTTATCGAAGTCCAGCACATAGGACAGGTAGAAAGAATCCCCGCCCCCGATGGCCTCAAATCCGTATCCTTCTTGGGTTAGCAGGGCTACCGTCGCATCCGCCGCGCTCGATCCTGCCGGCAGCGTGAGGGCGATGGGTTCGATGTAGAAGCCCTGCCCCAGGTTGTAGCCTTCGAAGTCGATGTAGACGGTGACTGTTTCGCTATCGCCATAGTCTCCGCCACCACCGTCCCCGCTGCTTTCGGTCACTGTGACCTCGAGCCAGGGGAGCGCCAGAGTCTCCCAGCTATCGCCATCAGAAGCCGTTACATAATAAGTACCCGGCTCGTCGAAGGAAATAGCGAATTCCCCGTCCTCATCCGTAGCGGCAAGATACTGGCCAAGCCTAGCCGAATGCCAGCTACCGTTATCAGTAACATCGAGGGTATAGATATAGGCATCCTCGATGGGGGCGGTCATCATATCCTGTACGCCTTCGCTCTCAAAGAGATAATACATAATCAGGCCCTGCAAAGCCAGCGTAAGGCTTTCGCCCGCTTCCACTTCGACGGACTTGATGGGGCTGCCATCCATTTCGAACCAGGCAAGCTGATTCATCAGCCCACCAAAGCCATACTCGTCGTCCCTGAGCAGGAAGGTCACCGTATCGCCGTCCTTCACCTCCGCCCGGACGATCTCCAGGCCCAAGCCGTCCTCCATAGGGAAGGCGCCGTTGACCAGGAAAGTGAACACCGATGCGTCGTATTCCGAAAATGCCCGGGATACGTTATCCCCAGACAAAGCCAGCGCTTCATGGATCGCCGCCTCGTCGTCGCCATACATGGCGACATGCACGGCGACCAGTACATCCAGTACGCTCACCTTTGCCCCGTCGAAATCGTCTGTATAGCCGTATTGCTCCGCGGTATCCGCTGCGACGGCGAACGCCGTATCCGCTACCATGAAGCCGTTTTCATCCTCCTGGACGAACACAGCCACCGTCGTTTCGCCCCCCGCGGCTTCCGCCGACGCGGGCAGGGCCGCGGCGGGCAGCAAGCTAAGAAGCATGGCAAGCGTCAGCAGCGCCGCCATCCGTTTTGTCCCTTTTTTGTTCTTTTTCATAAAAAGTTCCTTTCCTGAATAAAAAAACGCCCCGTCTTCCCGAGACGGAGCGCGTAAAATATCAGTATACGCATCGCTCCGTGTGGGGAAGCAACTAATTTTCCATCACGTATCTGACTTATCGGCCGAAACCGCATCACAGTGACCCGCTCGCAGGGAATCTCACCCTATTCCGTGACCGCGCCGTATCATACTCCGGCGCGTGGGCTACTATTCATTTGTAGATGATTGTAATATAGACTTTTGCTCTTGTCAACTGTTAATGTTTACAATTTTGGTCTGATTAGCCCACCCGGACCCGGCCCCCCGCGCCCTTCGCGGATACGACCTCACCGATGACTTGGCTCTTTTCCCCCGCGGCCGCCAGATCGGCTATGAGTTTGTCCGCCTGATCCGCCGTTGTACACAAGCAGAAGCCTATCCCCATATTGTAGGTCCGCAGCATTTCCATGGCATGGACGCCGCCCCGCTCCCGCAGCCAGTCAAACACCGGCGGCACAGCCCAGGCGCCCCAATCCAGTTCCAGATCAAGGCCTTGGGGCAGCATTCGGTTTGGGTTTTCCAGAAGCCCGCCACCGGTAATGTGGCTCATGCCTTTGATGACGGCGCCGGTTCCCGCTCTGTTTTTCTCCAGTAAGTCAAGAACCAGCCGAACATAGATTCGGGTGGGCGTCAACAACTCTTCCGCCACCGTCTTCCCCCATTCGGGCACATAGTCCGAAAGCTTGAGCCCGGCTGTATCAAACACGATCTTTCTGGTTAGGGAAAAGCCGTTGGAATGAAGTCCCGAAGATGGTATGCCAATC
>WRIW01000068.1 GCA_009782505.1 Clostridiales bacterium | reverse complement strand
TGAAAACACCGAGAAAGCGGAAGCGTATATCCGGGATTTTGTGGAGAAGCGGTCAGATGAAGTGATCAACATTCTGGAGGAGCAGGGGAGTTATTTTAAAGATAAGGGCAAAGTGATGTATCACGCCGGGCTGAAGAGCATGATGGCCATGGAAGTGGTCATGGAGCATCTTGCCAATCAAATGGTGATCAAGCGCAAGAGAAACGGCGACTATATAAAGAGAAACGGGATCAATACCCCGTAGAGGCAAGCATATGAAGAGAATTATCGCCCCGTCCTTGTTATCCGCCGACGCGGGCTGCTGGGGCCGGGAAGTGGAAGAGGTCGCCGCCGAAGGTATCGAGTGCCTTCATCTGGATATCATGGACGGCTGTTTTGTACCGAACATAACCTTTGGGCCCGGGCAGGTGGGCATGCTGCGGAAGTACGGGGACATGGAATTCGACGCCCATCTGATGATCGTGGAGCCGGAGAAACTGATCCCTGATTTCGCCAAGGCGGGCGTAAACAGTGTAACGGTGCACTACGAGGTTTGCCCGCACCTGCATAGGGTACTTCAGATGATCCGCGAGCTGGGGATGAAAGCCGGCACGGCGGTCAACCCATCGACGCCGGTGGAAGCGCTGGCGCCGGTGCTGCCTTTCCTGGATAGGGCCTTGGTGATGACGGTTAATCCGGGCTTCGGCGGGCAAAAAGCGATACTGCCCATGCTGAAAAAAGTCGAATGGCTCAAGAAAGAGAAAGCGGCAGGGGAGCTGGGCTTTCAGATACAGGTGGATGGCGGGGTCAACCGGGACAACATCGGGGAATTCCTGTCCGCCGGGGCTGAGAACCTGGTGATAGGCTCCGCGCTATACCAACCGGGGAAGACAAGGGAAAACATCAGGGCGTTTCAGGAGATAATGACCCCATGGCAAGTCGAGGCATAGCCGTCTTAGGCTCTACCGGCAGCATCGGCATACAGACGCTGCAGGTGATCAGGCACTTGGGCCTGACGGTAGAGGCGTTGACCGGTTACAACAACATGTACGCGTTGGCGGGCCAGATCTCCGAATTTGAGCCTCGTCTTGCCGTGGCCGCTTCCGCCCAGAAAGCCATGGAGCTGAAGAAGCTGCTCCAGGAAGACGGGAGCTGGATGCCGGAGATCATGTACGGCATGGACGGCTTCAAGCTGGCTGCCACTATGGGCTCCGCAGGCACTGTGGTGGCCGCCATGAGCGGCGTGGCGGGGTTGGAGCCCGTACTAGCCGCGGCAAAGGCGGGCAAGCGCATCGCCTTGGCGAATAAAGAGACCCTCGTGGTAGGGGGGCAGCTGGTGTGCGCTTTGGCGGAAGCCCATGGCGCGGCTATCTTCCCGGTAGACAGCGAGCACTCCGCTATATTCCAATGCCTCGGCGGGCGTACCGTGACCTCGGCCAGCACTGCCAAAGGGGCGGCGGCTGAGGCCGCGCGCCAGGTAGGCGCCACGGTGAGAAGGCTGATACTGACAGCCTCCGGGGGGCCTTTTCGCGGATATACGAAAGAGCAGCTGGCGGAAGCCGGCCCGAAGGAAGCCCTTGCCCACCCGGTCTGGCATATGGGGAAGAAGGTGACCATAGACAGCGCGACGCTGATGAATAAAGGCCTCGAAGTCATCGAAGCCCACTGGCTTTTTCAGATACCGGCGACAAGGATCCAGGTGGTGGTCCACCCCCAGAGCATCGTCCACTCCATGGTGGAGTTCGTGGACGGCACGGTCATCGCCCAGATGGGGCTGCCGGATATGCGGCAGCCGATACAGACCGCGCTGACCTGGCCCCGCAGGATGAAGAGCTGCGGCGGATATCTGGATTTCAGCAAGCATGGGCAGCTTACCTTTGAGGAGCCGGATCATGTCAACTTCCCCTGCCTGAAGCTCGCCTACGAAGCGCTGAAGACGGGAGGCTCCATGCCTGCCCTGATGAATGGCGCCAACGAAAGCGCCGTGGAGGCGTTCCTTGCCGGAAAAATCAAGTTTTCCGATATCCCCCGCCGGATCAGCCGGGCGATGGAAGCGCATAAAGTCACCGAGAAGCCGAAGTATTCCGACCTGGTGGCAGCCTGCGAAGAAGGGATGAACGCGGTGGCGAAGAAGTGAGCTCCTTTGAAAGGGTAAAAGCATACCTGCAAGCCCTGGGTATGGAAGGTGGCGTCGTGGAGTACGCCGTGTCCAGCGCCACCGTGGAGCTGGCGGCGAAGGCGGCGGGGGTGATCCCCGCCAGGATAGCGAAAAGCCTGACCTTTCACGGCGACGGCCACTGCGACATGGTAGTCGCCGCCGGGGACGCCAGGGTCAATAACGGGAAGTACAAATTGGCCTTCGGAAGGAAACCCGCCATGCTTCCGCCGGATATGGTACAGGAGCTCACCGGCCATGAGGTCGGCGGGGTATGCCCCTTCGCTTTGCCCGCCACGACCGTGGTGCACCTCGACATATCCCTGCGGCGCTTCAGCACGGTCTTCCCGGCATGCGGCAGCGGCAACTCCGCGGTGGAGATGGACTTGGAGCAGCTTTGGGAGGCTTCGGGGGCGGTGGGCTGGGTGGACGTCTGCACCGGATGGCAGGAGGAAGAACGCGAGAAATGACAGAGATACTGAAAGCCATACTCTTTGGCGTCGTACAGGGAATCACGGAGTGGCTGCCCATCAGCAGCACCGGGCATATGATACTTCTTGAGGATTTTGTCGCGCTCCAGTTCAGCGATACCTTTGTGAATACATTTCTCGTGGTGATCCAGGCCGGTTCCATCCTTGCCGTTGTCGTCCTGTTTTTCGACCGATTGTGGCCTTTTGGGCGTGACAAGAAACCTCAGGAGAGAAGAGGCATCTGGACGCTATGGGTCAAGATATTCATCGCGGCTATCCCGGCCGCCATCGTGGGCGTCGCTTTCGACGAACAAATCGACCAGTATCTGTATAAGAGCCAGGTCGTGGCCCTGGCCCTGATCGTGTACGGCATATTGTTCATACTTCTGGAAATCAAACGGCGGAGGCCGAAAATCACCCGGCTCAATGAGATAGACCACCGAACAGCTTTCCTGATCGGTGTATTTCAGTTACTGGCCCTGGTGCCGGGAACTTCCCGGTCGGGGGCGACTATACTGGGCGCTGTATGGCTCGGCTGCAGCCGCACAGTGGCTT
>WRIW01000067.1 GCA_009782505.1 Clostridiales bacterium | reverse complement strand
CACAACATCGGGCACGGGGATGCAAATAGTAGTGCTTGAGAAACGGTCGATGCTGACGTCGCGTACTATAATAGGCATGTTGTAGATACGCCGCATAGTAGGCTCATCTATGACATCTTGCGTGTTGCCCATAGAAATAATCCTGCCGTTTCGCATCGCGACGATCCTATCAGCGCAAAAAATTGCGTGGTCCGGATTGTGAGTGACCATCAGGACGCTGATGCCCTCGCGGGCGAGGTCAAGCATTTGCGCCAGCACAAGGTATTGGTTGCCAAAGTCCAAACTTGTCGTGGGCTCATCCATTATTAGCAGTTCAGGTTGCTGTGTCAGGGCGCGCGCGATGATGACCATCTGCCTCTGCCCGCCGGAGAGTTCCGTATACCGTTTTTCCGCCAAGTATCCGATGCCGAGCCTATCCATGGATTCCCAGGCAACCCGGTTATCCCGGCTCACCAGACGATTTCGGCTATGTGGAAAGCGAAAAGGACTCTTTCTACCAATTCCTGTCCGTATATAAGGAGAGCGCGGACACAAGTGGCCTCACCGCTCTCGGCCTGCCGCCCGCGATGCCGCAGACCGGCCCGGCGGACGACTGGGGCGACACGCCCATCCCCCTGATCAATCCCCTTGGCTCGTATGAGCTGTATAGTTGGGCAACGGGCGAGAGGTATCGAACGGATTCAGACGTCACATTTACTTATCTGGTTGGCCTTTCTGAAATAAGAAAGAGTATATCGGGCGAATGGTGGCGATTGGCAATAAAAGCGGATGGCGGGGATGTTCTGCCATTCCTTCGAGCCTACGCTGAGGGGCTGGGCGCGGTTTTTTACCCCACCCCTGCTGCAGGCAGCCTGGCTTTCACGGTCAGGCAATCCGACGCGTATTACTGGTGTTCCGCAGATAAGGATCAAGCGAGCGACCTTGTTGTCCTGATCATGGTCAAACAGCGGGTTTTTGAGATAAACAAAGAGTACGCCATCACCCCGGACATGTACGACAATAAGGACAGGTTTAACTTTCTTATCGACATACCTGGAGAAAAGTTTACCCGGATTCTCTGCGGCGTACCTGAAGGGAGCGGGAATCTTGGACTTATTCTCGAAGCGTTTCAAGTGATCGAGTCGGACTCGGTAAAAACAGAAATTGCTTATCGCGCACGGTTCGCTTTTGAGCAGTACAGCCAATATACAATGTATGATTTTCCTCAGGATCCAGGATTGTATCATGTCACATTGAGTAGTTATACTACTGCAAGGCCCATTCCACCTGAATGCAGGATAATTTTTCAGGAAACGATGTACGGGCTGCCCGGTTTTATGCCCGGGGGTATCGGCGCGCTGGTGGTGAAGAACGTGCCGCACGGAAGGGTACATCTCATTCCGCAGGCATATTCCACAATAACCGATAAATCAACAGGGTATACCAGCAAGAATATACCTGATTATGGAGAGTCGGCGCTTTACGGCATTCCCGTCGGCGAAGACCTCCATTTCAACGTCCCAGCAGGCTACTATACCCTTATTGAGAATCAGGGCGGAAATAAAACCGCCGGGAGCCAGCTTATCCCGGTGTCCGCCGGGGAGCAGACCACCGTGTATGTGCCGGAAACCTGGCGGGCCGCCAGCAAGGCATTGTCCACCGGCGACGACGACCGGGCGCTGACCGGCAGCATAGATGTCGTCGGGATGACCGACCTGACGCAAACGGCGGAGCTCGCCTTCACGGTGAGCGATCCCTACGACCGGGATGTCCACCCCACCAAGGAAAACACGGTGATCACCGAAGGCGGCAAACCGGTGGAGATCGTGGACATCCGCCGGGAGGTAGCGCCCTGCAGCGTCGCTCTGGTCATCGACTCCTCCGGCTCCATGAAGGACGACATGAAGCCCACCATCGAAGCGGCGCAGAAGTTCGTGGAGTCCCTCCCCGACAGCAGTTTCGTCAAGATCGTGGACTTCGCCGGCTATGTGAACCCATTACCCGGCGAAACCAAGGCCGAGGCGCTCAAGGCCCTGTCCGGCATCACGGCGGTGGGCTCTACCATGCTCTACGACGCCACACTGGAAGGGCTCAAGCAGGTAGAGGGCAAGACCCGCCCGGCGGTGATCGTCTTCACCGACGGCGTGGACTCCCGGGAGGCGCCGGGGACGGGCAAGGGCAGCAGTAGCACAAAAGACGCCGTCGTACAAAAGATCGAACAGGCCGGTATCCCCGTCTACACCATCGGCTTCGGCAAGCGGCTCAACGACGAAGAGAACCTCAAGGACGTTGACGGCGCCCCGGATATCGCCTGCCTCATCGAGTTCGCCGCGGTTTCCGGCGGGGAGTACTACCCGGCCAAGAATCCCGACGCCCTGGGCGCGGTGTTTGCCGCCATCGGCTCCAAGCTGGGCAATAATTTTGTGATCACGTACAACCGGCCTACGGAAAACAACATCAGCGACACACCGGTCTACTCCCTGATGATCGACAACTCCGGTTCTATGGATACCTCACCGGAAGTAGCGGAATGCGGCTATCGCATGGAGAAAACCAAACTACTGCTGACAGAATTCGTCGGCAAATTACCAAACAACGCCATCGCGCAGGTCTCCGCTTATCAAGGCGGAGGGGATATCTCCCCCATCATCAGCCATTACCAGATGCCCACCACCGACAAGGCGAAGTTGCTTAAGGCGATCGGGGATATGCGAGCCAGTAGCGGAACCCCCATCGTCGAGGCTTTAAGGGGAGCATATGAAAACCTCATTGCCGTACCCACGAGCAAGCGGGTCGTCGTTTTCCTCTCCGACAGCAACTTACGGGATAGCGACTACGGATTCGGCCATAAAGCATACTATGAGATGTTGGAGAAGATCAGGGACAAGGGCATCCATATGCTGTGGATCGGCATGGGCGTGGATACGCCGGAATGGCAGGAGCGATACGCCGAGGGCGCCGCGCTGACGGACGGCGCGTACGTCATCAGCGAATCCGCAGAAGACATCATGAAAGCGCTGGAGGCATTGCTGGCGAAGGTCGCCCGGGAGGGGGAAACCCGCTCCACCCCCGTCACCGTGGACCTCTCCTACACGACGGAGCAAGGCGAACTGGTCACTTACAAAGCCCAGGCCACGGCCAACTTCAGCCCGCCTCAGAAGAAAGGCGCACCGGTAGAGCCGGACTACATCCGCTTTGA
>WRIW01000066.1 GCA_009782505.1 Clostridiales bacterium | reverse complement strand
CTTTAGCAGATATGTTAAAGCTGGCGGTGGCGGGGACGGCTTCGATCTGTTTATGATTACCATCGGCGTTACCCAGTACTTCGCATTCAGTTATGACGATTTCCCGACGTGGAACGACAAGAGGCTCCGTGAAGCCGTCGCCATCGGGATGGACTGGGATCAATTAGGCAAGGCGGCGTACGACGAGCTCTTTATCCCCGCCGACTCCCTGATGCCGAAAGCTTCTCCTCTACATATCGTACCAGGCAAGTATGAATACAATCCAGAGAGAGCGAAGGAGCTCCTAGCTGAGGCCGGTTACGGACCGGGCAACCCGCTGAAGATACTGACAACCTTGATGGATTCTCAGCTATATAAAGCTCTGGGCGAAAACACCCAGTTCCAGCTGAGCCAGATCGGCATCGAGCTTGAGCTGGAATATCTGGATATCATGTCCGCCATCAACATCTGGAACAATCCCGGCGGGACTGACATCATGTTCTGGTGGAACATCAACGGTTCGGCGGCTTTCGATATGTTTGACGCCACGCCCAATGCCGGTGTAACAACAGGTTCGACTGCCTTGCATGTCTATGAACCCAAATTCGTGGATTTGTGGCTGACAATGAGAGACAGCATTGATCAGGCTGTGGTTGATAACGCGGTGCGGGAACTCCAACAGGTGAACTTCGACGAGATCATCTACATCCCCTACTATGAATTCTCAGGCTCGTTTGGCTACCGCACCGATAAGTTTACGGAAGCGCAGCTTAAAAAGTATTTGATCGGCGTCAACAACTACCAGATCGGCAGGCTCGGCCTCTTGTCCGCATGGCAGTAAATCCGGTCCTGGGATAAGCCTTCCAAAGTATTATAAGTATGTTAGCGTTGTGGAATCCGCGCGTATATGCGCGGATTCCACAATAGGATAAGAGGAGGCGCGGCTATTGGCGAAATATATTATCAAGCGTATTTTATGGATGATCCCGGTCATGCTGGGCGTGATTATTATTGTGTTTACCATCACCTACTTCAGTCCGGGGGATCCAGTCATGCTGATCATCGGTTCCAACAACTTTACTCAGGAAGCCTATGACGCTAAAGCGGCGCAGCTTGGACTGGACAAAGGTTATTGGGAGCAATTATTCACATATATATGGAATCTTGTAACTAAACTTGATATGAGCAGATCATACCTGTCCAGTATTCCCGTCGCGCAAGAGCTTGCCAGCCGGATATCGGTTTCCGTACGGCTGAACCTGCTGGGTATATTGATGATGATGGCAGTTGGGCTGCCATGCGGTATGATATCCGCTCTAAAACAGTACAGCGCTCTGGATATGGGGCTGACTTCAATATCCCTGATCATGGCAGCTATGCCGAGTTTCGTACTGGCTCTCTTATGCGCCCTTTTATTCGGCGTTATCCTTAGATGGCTTCCCATCACCGGGCTGGCGACATGGAAACACTGGATCCTACCGATCTTCTGTTCGGCGGGGGGCGGTATCGCCGTCTATACCAGGATGACCCGCACCACCATGCTGGAAGTGATTAGGCAGGACTACATACGGACAGCAAGAGCCAAGGGGCTGAAGGAAGGCGTAGTCGTCCGTAGGCACGCCCTGAAGAATTGTCTGATCCCCCTGACTACAGTAGTCGGCGCCTTCGTCGCCACCGTGTTTTCCGGTTCTATCATCGTGGAAACAATCTTCAACATCCGCGGTATGGGCCTCTATCTGGTAGCCGGGATCACCGGGCGGGATTACCCGATAGTAAATGGCACCGTGTTTATCATTTCCCTTCTCGTTTGTACGGTGAACCTTTGCGTGGATATCGCCTATTCCTTCATCGACCCGCGCATCAAAGCCCAGTTCGTTTCGCCGAAGAAGAAGGCTAAATTAGTGAACGAGCTTATGCAGGCTCAGGAGGTGGCGGAGTAATGTTTTTATTTTCCAATAAAAAACAGGATAAATTAGCCCGGGATATGGCGGAAATCGCCAAGAAGAAAAGCCAATGGGGGGACGTATGGAAAAGGCTCCTGCGCAGTAAGCTGGGTATGCTGGGCTTCGTTATCTGTCTGGTATTGGTTGTCCTTTCCGTGGGCGCCCCGCTCTTCACGAGTCAGGACTATGCCTTTCAGAACCCCACGATAAAACATTCATACCCCAGCGCGCAGCACCTATTTGGGACGGATAACTTCGGCAGGGATATCTGGACGCGCCTTCTCTACGGCGGGCGGATCTCCCTGATGGTATCCCTCATCGCGGTTCTTATTTCATCAGTCTTTGGTATTACTTTGGGAGCGATTGCCGGGTACTTCGGGGGCGTTATCGACATCACCGTCACGAGGATACTGGACGTCCTGATGGCTGTACCTTCGATACTGATGGCCATCGCGATTTCGGCTTCCCTGGGGGGCGGCCCCATCAATACAGCTATAGCCATCTCCGTATCAGGTATCCCCCACAGCATGAGGCTCATGCGTTCGACGGTATTGTCCATCAAAACCAATGAATTCGTGGAAGCGGCTAGAGCGACGGGATCTAAGCATCTCCGGATCATATTCGTACACATATTACCGAACACATTCGCGCCGCTCCTCGTCAACTCAACTCTCCTGATCGGCGGCAACATCATGGCCATATCCGGCCTGAGCTTCATCGGCCTGGGCGTACAACCGCCCACCCCCGAGTGGGGCTCCATACTTGCGGCGGGACGCCAATATATCCGCGAGTTCTGGCCGATCATCGTGTTTCCGTCGATGTGTATCATATTGACTGTATTTGGGTTCAACCTGTTTGGCGACGGGCTCAGGGACGCCCTGGATCCAAGGCTTAAGGATTAGGAGGGCGGCAGAATGAGTTTATTGGACATCAAAGGGCTGACCATACATTACGTGACCAGGGACAACACGGTCAAGGCGGTAAACGGGATAGACCTGTCCATCGGCGAAAGCAGGACGCTGGGCCTCGTGGGCGAGACGGGCGCCGGCAAGACGACCACGGCTCTGGGCATCCTCCGGCTGGTACCGGATCCCCCCGGAAGGATCATCAGCGGCGAAATCTTTTTTGAGGGCAAGGACCTGCTGAAGGCCGGGGACAACGAACTCCGGAAGATCAGGGGCAACGACATCTCCATGATATTTCAGGACCCCATGACGGCGCTCAACCCCATCATCCGTGTAGGCGACCAGATCGCCGAGGTCATCGAGCTGCACCAGAACTGCACCAAGAGCCAGGCCATGGTCCAAAGCCTCAAGATGCTGGAGATGGTAGGGATACAACCGGAGCGCAGCGTGGAGTACCCCCATCAGTTCTCCGGGGGGATGAAGCAGCGGGTAGTCATCGCCATGGCCCTGGCCTGCAACCCCAAACTGCTCATCGCTGACGAACCCACGACAGCCCTGGACGTGACGATCCAGGCCCAGGTGCTGGAAATGATGAACGAGCTGAAGCAGCAGTTCAAAACCTCGGTACTCCTGATCACCCACGACCTGGGGATCGTGGCGGAGACCTGCGACGAAGTGGCCATCATGTACGCGGGGGAGATCGTGGAATACGGGCTGTTGGAGCATCTGTTCCACAACGCGAAGCACCCGTATACGATAGGGCTATTCGGGTCGATACCATCGCTGGATAAAGACGTGGACCGCCTGAGCCCGATCCAGGGGCTGATGCCGGACCCGGCGGACCTG
>WRIW01000065.1 GCA_009782505.1 Clostridiales bacterium | reverse complement strand
TGTCGCCAATTGCAGTGATTTCCAGTTCTACTGAGACTCTCATGTTTATTGGCAGCTTGAGACCGTTCATGTCAACGACCATGGTCATGTTCATCAGAACAGCGACCTTCTTCAGGGCGCCGCCGAAGCCCGCCATGCTTCCCTGCACGTCCTTCTGGAACTTCGCGAGGCCCGCCCGGGCCTTCTCCATCTCTTTCTTGATACCGGAGAAATCCGCGCCGCCCCTGACGATAAAGTTTGAACCTTTTGCCATGCCTTCACCCCCCTTTGCCCTATGCCTTCGTTACCGCGCCGCCCATCTGCGCGTTCATCGCTATGACCTTGTTCAGCATCGCCCGGTCATCCATGGCTTTCTCTTTACGCTTAGTATCCAGGAGCTTTTTGACATTGACCCGCTTCTGCCACACCCACCGGCTGACCAGATACGCCTGCGAAACGCTCAGGTGATACCGCTCTTCGCTTTCGGCTTCCCGCCTTTTGTAATGGGCTTCCGCGTAGACGATCAGCTCGCCCGGGGTCATTTCCCAGAAATCAAGGATAGGGATCCCAGCGTCGGCGGCGAGGAGCATGGCGGCGGCTATGCTGAACTTGCCGCCGCCTTCTTCGCGTTTTTTTCGTCACCTTCCCCGGCTTGCCCCGGCTCCCCGTCGTCCCCGGGCTGGCCTCCGTCAGGCTTTCCAAGCCCTGCCGCCAGCGCCTCACCCATGGCGGTAGACGCGTCCGCGAAGTTCGAGTATTCGTCAACCAGATCCATGACCTTGTCCGGCGTGAGTGTTTTGTCCTCATGCTGGAGGCCCGCCCAGAGGATTACCGCGACGTCTTCCATCGTCATCTCGTCCATGTCGATGGCGGCGATGGGCTTCTTCATTTTCTTCTCGATCAGGCTGATCGCCTTCATGCCGTACCGAAGGTTCCGATCCTTATCCAGCTTGATTGGATGGTACATCTCTCCGCCTCCTAGCTTTGGTAGTAAGCAGTGGTGGCGGCGCCAAGCAGCAGCTCAGGCTTACCGGATACCTTGATCGTCCCGGAGAAGCTTATCGGGTCTTCCAATGACGCCGATGTGCCGAAGCCAGTCACGACGCCCTTGAACTTCCAGACGGCTTTCATCTCTTCGGGGAAGACAACCGCGTAGTCTTCCGTTTCCCCGCTTTCAAACAGGGCATACATCTCAGACTGCCCCTTCCCCTCGGTCGTGATGAGGAAGCCGTCCACGCTAAGCTCACCGCCGTCTTTGAAGCCGGCTTTAAACTCCCGGTAGCCGCCGTCGCTGTCCAGCGTGGTGACGTCGATGGTATCCGCCGTCAGTTCCAGCCCGTTGATCGCGGTGAGCCCCGCCACCGCCTTCGCCGATCCGCCTTCGCCAACCTTTAGCTTTGTCCCTAATGAGCGCTGGATTTCTTCATTCATTCCTTTCGTCCCCCTTAACAATAAATTGTGACTTCGATTATGCCGCGGTTCAGTTTCAGGTCATTCTCGTAAACCTCGTTTACATCGTTGATGGTGACCTCGTCGACAAACATCCCGCCGCCTTCGCCGATCCGGGCCTTCTCCATAGAGAGCAGGCAGGCTTCGACTTTCGCCATAAGCTCCTTCATTTCCAGATACTGCTTCGCCATGACGCTGAGTATGAAGCGGATGGCACGCTTGCCCGTATAGCCGTCCAGCGTCTTGACCAGGTCTGTGCCGGTCCTCACGTACACCAGGAAGGACCTGGCGGCTGACTTCGGCGCGTTCGTGGGGTATACCTCGCCCTCCAGCTCCGGGACAGCCCGCTCCAATTCATACCGCAGTTCCGCTTCCACTACCGCAGCCCGCCTTTCGCGATCTCCGCGTCGATCTTTTTCTTCATCGTGTCAACCATCGTCTTTGTCAGGGCGCCGGTATTGCCCTGCAGCGCCTTGTGGATAAACATGAGCCCGGGCATGTACCGGCCGTCCCTTGTGAAATAACCGTACTCCTGGGAGACCGGATAGTACCCGCCGTACTTCTGGAAAACATCGTTCATCGCCGGGTCAAACACGATCCGGTATACCTTCTTGCCTTTGTACCGGCTTCTTTCGCCCTTCAGGATAATGCCCTTCTGCAGGTTGCCGGTGTCGACGGGCGCCGCCGCTTTCGCCGCCTTCAGCGGAATGTTCATGCCCTTGCGGGCGGAGGCGGTCACGTGCTTCTGCGGTACGCTCCCGAGCTTTTCCAGGCTCTTATGAAGCTCCCTCATACCTTCGATTTTGAAATCTATTATGTACTTGCTCACGGTTCCACCGCCTTGCAGTAGCAGACAAGCTCTACGTGGGCCGCTTCCACGTCGACCGGGGATATGATCTCGTACTCTTCCCCGTCGTGGCGGATCCGCATCCCCGGCCTAACGCCGGGGATATACCGCAGCCTGAATTTGACTTCTACCACGGTGCCGGCAGTCATGGCCGCGAAAAGCTCCCTACCGATCAACGGCTCCTTGCTGGCCCACTCCGTCCTGCCCGGCGTCCACTCATCGGACAGCTCCCCGAATCTGTTCCGCCCGGAAGGCGGGGACAGAAATGTGATCCGGTTCTTCAGCTTCCCCGGGTTTATCGCTCTTGCCATGGCTCCCCCCTCACAACAGATTCACAGAATGCATGCCGAGGATCGTCTCCACCGTCTTGTTCAGGTTATCCCGCTCGACATAGAGCACCCGGTTATCGTACATGTCCTGCACAAGGATATAGACCACGATGACAAAATCCTCATGGGGTTCGATGCCATCATCATCCAGGCCCGTATAGGACCGGATGAACGCCATCGCTGCCTCGCGCATGGTCTCGATCCCGTCCTTCTCCTTGACGGACAAGGCGTCATAGTCGAGGCGCAGATACTCAGCCAGGCGGCTGCCGGTTATTTCGCTTACGCGCATGGGATTTCACTTCCTTTGCCTCTGGAGGTTTGGTATCTTCCCCTTCAGGCGCGCCTGCCTCTTCCACATACCCGGCGCGGAGCAGGCTCCGGAGCGCGGCGCCATCGCCGCACTCCGCAACCTCACCTTTCGTCATGGTCAAAGCACCGGCAAAGCTCACCAGCGCCTTAACCTTCATCATCTTCGCCCTTGGCGACGACATAAGCCTCGTTATTCACCGGCCTGCCGTCAAACCACAGGAATCCGAGTACACCCTTCGCCCCCTGCGTAGCGTATGCCTCGTTGAGGATCTGGATCGTCATGTCCGGGTTCACGTTGGCCTTGTAGGCGCGGCGGAAGTCGCCAAACAGTATCTGATTGCCCGGCATGAGCTCGGACAGCAGGACGGGCTTGCCGAGGATATAGCCGACGAAGTCGTCGGTCAGCTCCCCGTCGTTGAAGAGGTACCGCCCGTTCGCGTCCTTCAGCAGCCTGACAGCACAGAGCGTTTCCCGGTTCATCAGCCACCGGGCGCCGGCCAGGAAGGGCGCCTTCAGCGCGTGGTAGATCTTAATCAGCTCGTCCGCCGTGATCGCCGCATCGGACGCCAGGGTAAACGGCGTGCCGCCGCTCATCAACCCGAGGGGCTGCTCTGTGCCGGTGCCAACGAGCAGGGCCTCTTCGGCTTTGTAGGCGAAGGCGTCCACCATCTGGGTCGTGACCTCGTTGATGATAGGGAATTCCGCCTGATTGATGATCTCCAGCGAAAGCTTCACCAGAGCGCCAAGCTTGTAGTGCTTGATTTCCAGGATGTCGAAGTCCGCGGCGGACTTCGTTACTTCCGCCAGCTCCTTCGTCCACCCTGCCGTGATCTTGTCCTTCTCGACGATCTGCTTATATACGCCCTTCGCGTTCACCCTGGTGATGGAGTTGAACAAGCCGGACAGCTCAACCACCTTGCGGATGATGTCGGAGGAGAACTCGGAGGGGATGATGTTTTCGTTCAGCGTTGTCGACTGGGCGGTAT
>WRIW01000064.1 GCA_009782505.1 Clostridiales bacterium | reverse complement strand
AATCCCCTTTACTCCGGGAAGACGAAGAATCGCTGTCCCAGATAGTTAAACCCGGTGAATAATACCATCCCCGCAAGCATGGCAAGCTGGTCGAGAAAACCCGGGGACGCGCGGCTTCCCGCGACGTCCAGCACAAACCGCACGGCGGGTTTCGCGATCAGGTATGCCAGAAAGTAGCAGACGCCAATGTTGACGGCGAATTTGAGCCCAAACCTCACCATGTCCGCGGAGCTTTCCGACTTAGCGCTGAAAGTATAGTTTTTATTGAGAATAAAGGAGACGACGCTTGCCAGGGTGTACGACAAGCTGCTGGAGCCCCAGTACCCCAGACCCAGGATACGGTAGAAGCCAAACATCAGGCTCGTGCCCAGGGCGGTATTGCATAACCCCACCAGGATAAACCGCCTGAACTTCCGGTCAAAAAGCTTCCCGGCAGCGTCCCAAAGCCTCATAGCTTCCCCGTTTCTTTCTCTACGATATAGGAGGGCCTGGCCTTGACCTCATCATAAATCTTAGCGATATAGTGGCCGATGATCCCCAGGCTGATGGAAACGGCGCTGGCGACGAATAAAAGCAGCAAGATGACCGTGGTGAAGCCTTCCACAGCCCTGCCGGATATATAGTTGTATAAGGTCTGGACGCCGAGGACAAGAAATATCACCAGCATAACCGAACCGATGTAGGTGGTGATCTGCAGGGGAAACGCGGTGAAGGAGCTGATACTGTCTATCGCGTAGCCGAAGAGCCCTCTCAGGCTCCAATTCGACTTGCCCGCGCCGCGGGGGGCTACGGGGAACTCGATCTCCGCCTGGGGGAATCCGTAGTATACGGACAGCGCGCGGAAGAATCTGGTCTTCTCCGGCAGCGCCAGCAGGATATCCACGACCTTCCTGTCCAGCAGCTTATAGTCTGACGCCCGGCGGAAGTCGATCTGCACAAAGCGGCTGATGAGACCGTAGAACACTTTCGCGAAAGCTTTGTATAGCAAGCTTTCCTTGCCCCTGTCCGCCTTCACCCCCTGTACGATTTTGGCGCCCTCGTGCCACAGCTTAAACATATCGGGCAAGATGGAGGGGGGGTGCTGCAGATCCGCGTCCAGTACCACGCAGCAGTCCCCTTTCGAAGCCGCCAGACCGGCTTGGATGGCAGCCTCTTTCCCAAAATGGCGGGATAGCTTCAGCCCTCTGACCCGGCTTTCCCGGGACGCGGCTTTTTCGATAGCCGCGAAAGTGCCGTCCCCGGAACCGTCGTCTACCAGGATGATCTCGTACTCGATACCGGCTACGGATAAAGCCTCCGCCACAGCATCTGCGACCAGGGGGATATTTGCTTCCTCATGATACGCCGGGATGATCGCCGACAGCATCCGCCCGTTTTGCTCCATGCTCCACCTCCGCCAGGTTTTCCGATTCCAGCCTGCGCCCTTGTTCCGGTCAGTATCAAGCGGCTTAGGTTTGCATGTCTATTTTATCATATTCAAACGCGTATTCGCACGGTTATTATCATTGAAGGCTTATTCGAATAATATCATTGCACAAAAATGGAATCCATGATAATATAAGACATAAAGGAGTTGCCCGCTTTTTGGATGGCGGTCAGTTCCACTAGGGGAAGCTGAGCCGCCTTATCAAGGCGGCTCAGGTGTTACTAAGGGCGCCTATTGTCTAGGCAAACAGCAACAAGTGCAACGAGTAACAGCAATAGAGTCAAAAGCTCTATCCATGTCACCATGTGCCTCACCTCCAAAGATAGGAAGTGAACTGATCCGCCAAGCGGGACTCCTTTAGCATATAATACTATATTTGCATTATAATGTCAACCATTATTTGTGATTTATCTAATCGCATGAATAACCTTTTGCGTTATCCCGGCTTCCATGGTAGGATGGAGCCGTACAAACCTACGCCGTACATACGCCCCCTAAGCATAGCCGGTGTGATACCGGGCCGCTTTCGGGGCGCTTTTCATGCCGGGGAAACGAGTTGAATCCCATGAACTCATGTGTTAGTCTATCTTTGCCGCAAACAGGCCGGTTGTCTGAAAGGAGTCGACGATGAACAACTACAGGCAGCCTGCTAAGCTGACCATGCTATACTCGCGCCTCTCCCGGGACGACGAGCTGCAGGGGGAAAGCAACTCCATCACCAATCAACGCTGCCTTCTCGAAGAGTTCGCCGAGAAGAACGGCTTTGTGCCCTACGAGCATGTGGTGGACGACGGATACTCCGGCACAGGCTGGGACCGGCCGGGGTGGCGAAGGCTCATCGAGGAGGTGGAAGCCGGGCGTGTGGAGGCCTGCGTGACGAAGGACCTCTCCAGGATCGGCCGGGACTATCTCCGGGTAGGGCTTTTCATGGAGATGTTCAGGGACAGGGGCGTACGCCTTATCGCCGTCAATGACCGGCTGGACACCGCCGAGGGGGAAGACGACTTCACCCCTTTCCGGGCGATCATGGCGGAGTGGTACGCCCGGGATATTTCGAAGAAAATCAAGGCATCCATGCGCACGAAAGCCATGCAGGGCAAGCATTTGACAGGGTTCCCGGTCTACGGCTACAAGCAGCACCCGACAGAAAAAGGCGTCTGGGTGATCGACGAGGAGGCCGCCGAGGTGGTGCGGGAAATCTTCAATTTGTGCCTCGGTGGACATGGCCCCTGCCAGATCGAGAACATCCTCAACGAACGTGGGGTTGAGGCCCCTTCCGTACATCAGCATAAAAACGGGATCAACAATCGCGGGCAGGAGGTTTACTGGGGAAAAGGCATCGTGGCGAAGATTCTCGGGCGCATGGACTACCTCGGTCACTCCGTGATTGGGCGCACCTACAAAAAGTCGTACAAAGACAAGCGCACTTACGAAAACCCCCGGGAAGATTGGATTGTTCTCGAAAACACGCACGAGGCGATTGTGGAGCAGGACGTGTGGGAACGGGTGCAGCGCCTGCGGGAAGGCTCCAAGCGCAAATGCACCAAAATGGGAGAAATGGGGCCGCTCAACGGCCTGCTCTACTGCGCCGACTGCGGTAATAAGCTGCGCATCCAGCGCGACCGACAGACCTTGCGTGAATACTATGTCTGCGCCACATACGCCAGCTCCCGCACCGGGCACCGGGAGTGCTCCATACACAACACGCCGCGCCACTTCATCGAGCCGCTGATTCTGGGCGAGCTGCGCCGCGTGACGGACTTCGCTAAGGCGCACCAGCGGGAGTTCATGGAGCAGGTGGCACGCCTGCACGACCGGCTGGCCGACGACGAGCTGCGCGGAGCCCGGGCTGAGCACGACAAAGCCCGCCGCCGCGTGGCGAAGCTCGATGTGATTATAAAGAAGCTCTATGAGGACAACGCAACGGGACGGCTCTCGAATGACCGCTTCGACAAAATGTACGTGGACTATGAGGCCGAGCAGACCGGGCTGCAAAGCGATCTGGAGCGCCTGTCGACCGCCCTTGCCGCCGTCCAAAACAGCCAAGATAACGCCCGACGCTTCCTCGCCCTGGTGAAAAAGCACACGGACTTTTCGGAGCTCACGCCCGAGATCGTCCGTGTTTTCATTGACCGCATTGTAATCCATCAGGCGGAGGGCTACGGCAAAAACCGCGAGCAGGAGATTGATGTTTACTATAACTTTGTGGGGTTGTTGAAGGGGGAGTAGGTTACACCTTCGCTAACTTTGCCGGATCAAACGCGTACACGTCCAGTTCGCCGTCATAGCCGCACTCGCCGCAGCGCGGGGAGTTTGTCAGCTGCAGCGTAATGTCGTGCTCATGTTTTTCGGCGCAGGCATCGCAGTAGCAAGGGTTGCCGCCGTCCCACATGCACTCGCAACAAATCACGTCGGCGTCCTTGCCGCAAGCGGCACAGGCATCGCCGGAGGGCACGTTGCGCCCAAGCAGGCGCACGACTTCGCGTTGTTTGGGTCGCCGGATTTCGGCCACAC
>WRIW01000063.1 GCA_009782505.1 Clostridiales bacterium | reverse complement strand
AGTACTTCGTAACACCTAAAAGTTGTCTATTATTTGCGAGAGTTTTTCTCGCGAGACAAGGCACGATGAGGGATAATACCCGCTGTGGTATTTGACCGAGGAGTAACGCAGTATCGTGGGAAAAAGGCCGCAAAGAATGCAACTTTTAGGTGTTACGGAGTACCAGGATGGATTGGATCGAGATACAAATCGAGACAACTTCACGGGGCGCGGAGCCGGTGGGCGGATTGATCCTGATGGCCGGCGTCTCCGGGTGGGTCATAGACGACCCGGAAGACATACGGCGCTACCTCGAAGGGCCCCAGGCCGCCCGCTGGGACTATGTGGACGAAAGCCTTCTGCGGGATCCCCGCCGGGGGACGCTGATACGGGTTTATGTGGCGGACGACGGGCAGGGCCGGCGGCAGTGGGAACGCTTGCATCAGGGCTTGCTCTCGCTTAAAGAAGATGATAGGGAAGGGCTCTTTGGAAGCCTGAGCTGGCGTCTGCAAAACGTGAAGGAAGAGGATTGGGCGAATAACTGGAAGGCTTTCTTCAAGCCATTTGCCGTAGGCGGCAAGCTGGCGGTCAAGCCCACCTGGGAGACCTGGGATGGTGGGGATGGCAGGATCGTCGTGGAAATCGACCCCGGCTCCAGCTTCGGCACCGGGCAGCACCATACGACCCGGATGTGCCTGGAGCTGATGGAACACCTGGTCAAGCCGGGCATGCGTATGCTGGACATAGGCTGCGGGAGCGGCATACTGATGGCAGCCGGGCTTCTGCTGGGCGCCGGTTTTGCCGTCGGCGTAGACGTGGAGGAACACGCCCTCCGCACGGCCGAGGGGAATCTGAGGCAAAACGGCATCGCGCCGGAGCGGTATGCGTTGTTCACCGGGGACGTCATCTCGCAAAGCGGGCTTCGGCGCGTGATCAGAGAGGCCGTGGGCAGCGTCGCAGGCGACGCAGGCGCCGGTGGTGCGAAAGACGCCGCGGGCGCAGACAACCGGGTAGGCGACGATAATACAGGTGGCGTTGACCTTGTGGTCGCCAATATCGTCGCCGACGTCATACTGGATATGGCGCGCCATTTCGGTTTTTTCCTGAAGCGGCCGGGAAGCCTGCTGGTATCCGGGATCATCGACGACAGGCGGGAAGAAGTGACCCGCCGACTGACGGAAGCCGGGTTTGTGCTGGAGGAAAGCCGGCAGTCCGGCGAATGGAACGCGCTGGTATTCAGCGCTTCCGGCGCGTGATCCCCGCTTTGAGCCGGAGCGGAGCGGCGGTCGACGCCTCGAAGCGGGATATATGGACATTGGCAAGACGAGGGAGAGGGCGGAGATGGAGCGGTTTTTCGTGGCGCCGGAAGACGTCGATGAGCATGCAGCCCGTATCACCGGCGATGAGCTGAAGCATCTGAGGAACGTGCTCCGGCTGAAAGCGGGGGATACGGTCGAAGTTTTCGACGGGGCGGGCCGCGGCTATACCGGCAGGATCGCGCTGGTGGATCAGTCGGCGGCTTTCGTTGAGCTGGAGGCGGCGGTGGCGGAAGCTAGGGACAGCCATCTGCGTGTCTGCCTGGCCCAAGGTTTACCCAAAGGGGAAAAGATGGACTGGATCGTGCAGAAGAATACGGAGCTGGGCGTCGGGGTTATCCTCCCCTTGGAGCTTGAGCGTTGCGTGGTCCGGTTGGAGGGGGACAAGAAGCGCCGGGACAAGCAAGCCCGTTGGCAGAAAGTGGCGCGGGAGGCGGCCAGGCAGTGCGGGAGGCTATTTGTGCCGGAGGTATTGGCGCCTTGCGGGCTGACGGCTTTGCTCCGGCAAGTCTCGCCGGAGGACGTCCTGCTGATCCCCTGGGAAGAAGGCGGGCAAGGCCTGAAAAGCTTTTTTGAGGAAGCCGGTGGCAATGGCGTAGCCGATAAGCTCAAGAAAGGGCGTGTCGTGGTCGTCATCGGCCCGGAGGGGGGCTTGACGCCGGAAGAGGTGGAGGAAGCCCGGCTGGCGGGAGGCGCGGCGCTGACCCTGGGACCGCGGATACTGCGGACAGAGACGGCGGGACTGGCGCTTCTGTCGGTATTGCAATACCATTGGGGCGATATGGGAGAATAATATTCAGAGGATAAATGAAAAGGAGGGCGCGATATGACCGCGATGACCGAGCAAGTCAAGCTTACCATGGAAAACCTGAAGAAACACCGTTATGACGTGAAGTTTGTGGAAACGAAAGAAGAAGTGCCGCCCATCATACGGGAGATGATACCCGAGGGGGCGCTGGTGGGCTCAGGGGGCAGTATGTCTCTGGCGGAATGCGGCGTCATGGACCTTCTCCGCTCAGGCAAGTATCAGTATCTCGACCGCTTCGGCCCGGATATCTCTCCGGAGGAAAGGGAGCAAATCGGCCACAAGGCGCATTCGGCGGATTTCTTCCTCTGCAGCAGCAACGCCGTCATCGAAGACGGCTGCCTTTATAATGTGGACGGGAATTCCAACCGTATCACCAGTATCGTGTACGGCCCCAAAAAGGTGATCATGGTCGTGTCGGTCAACAAGATCGTGAAAACCCTTGAGGACGCCGTCTACCGCGTGAAGTCCTACGTGGCGCCTACGAACTGCGCCCGTGCGGGGATGAAGACTTACTGCGCCACCGAAGGCATATGCATGGCTCTGAAGACGAAAGAAAAACCAGCCATGACCGACGGCTGCGATTCACCCGGGCGAAGCTGCTGCAATCACCTCATATCCACCCACCAGCGGGTGCCGGACAGGATCACGGTCATACTGGTCGGCGAGCCCCTGGGCCTGTAGGCATGGATTCAGCGGCGCCAAAAACCGTCGCCGTCTACACACTGGGCTGCAAGGTCAATCAATGGGAGAGCCAGAGCATCATGGACGCTTTCCGGCGAAAGGGATGGCAGCCCGCGGACTTCGACGGCCCGGCCTCAGTCTATATCGTGAATACATGCACAGTGACAAGCGCCGCCGATCAGAAGTCCCGAAAGGCCATCCGCGGGGCGAAGAAGCGGAACCCCGGCTCGCTGCTCGTGGTTACCGGGTGCTACGCGGAAAGCGGCAAGCGGGCCCTGGAGGGGCTGGGTGAGATCGACCTGGCCCTGGGCAACGCCATGAAAGAGAAGCTGCCGGAGCTGGTGGAAAAGGCTTTGGCGGAGAGAGCCGCAGCGCAAGGAGCCGCAGCGGAGAAAGCCGCAGCGCCCAAGACCAAGGCTGTGCCCGGCGCCCTGTCGGGTATCGACCGGACGAGGGCGACGCTCAAGATACAAGACGGCTGCCGGCAGTATTGCAGCTACTGTATCGTCCCTTATGTAAGGGGCGAATTGCGGAGCATGCCCCGTGTCGAGGTTATACGCCGGGTCGCCGTCATGGAAGCCGCAGGATACCGGGAGGTGGTGCTCCTTGGGATACACTTGGGGGCTTACGGCCAAGGGGTGTACGGAGCTGAAGCTTGGGGCGCGGAAGCGGGCAGCGTCGAAGCGCATAACGCGGATGCGGGAGGCTGTGAGACGGCGAGCACGGCGGCGGGGGAGGATGAGCGCCTGGCCGGCTTGCTGGAAGAGCTTCTGCGGTCGTATCCGGGGATACGGTTTCGCCTGGGATCCCTGGAGCCTATGGAAGCGTCGGATAAGCTTATCGCATTGATAGGCGCTTACCCCAACGCTTGCAAGCATCTGCACCTGCCCCTGCAAAGCGGGTCGGACAAGATACTGCAAGCGATGAACAGGCCTTACAGCGCGGACGGCTACCGGGCAAAAGTTCAGGCTATACGGGACCTCATCCCGGATATAGCCCTGACCACGGACGTCATGGTTGGCTTCCCCGGAGAAGGGGAAGAGGAGTTCCGGCAAAGCCTCGCTTTCGCCGAAGAGATGGCTTTCAGCCGCACGCACGTGTTCGCGTACTCCCGCCGGTCCGGTACCCCCGCCGCGGGCATGCCGGGGCAAGTCCCCAAAGGGGTGAAAGACCGGCGCAGCGAGGAATTTATCCGCGCCGGGGAGGTTATGAAGCAGAACTATGGCGACGGCTGGATCGGGCGCCGCCTGGAAGCGCTGATGGAAGAAGAGCTGGGCGGCGGGACATGGAGCGGCCACAGCGGCAATTATCTGGAAGTGACCTATACGCCGGGGCAAGGCGATAGGGGATACGCGGATGACATCAAAGGAATGGTGCTGCCCTTGCGGATCGCCGGGAGGTCGAAGGTCAAGCCGGGGGCGTGGCAGGGCATTATAGGGTAGATGAGGGATATGGGCAACTATTCGCAGGGAATCATCCGGGACGCCTGGGTGGAGATAGACAGGGCGAGGCTGAAGGACAACTTCATGGCAGTCAGGCGGGCGGTCGGCG
>WRIW01000062.1 GCA_009782505.1 Clostridiales bacterium | reverse complement strand
GAAGGGGATATGGGTAAACGGCGAGGTCACCCTACGGATTGGCGCGTCCAGCAGATCCATCGCTTCTTCGGCTACCACAGCCGCTATCTCGGCGCCAAAACCGCTGCCGCCCACCGCTTCGTGGGCTATGACCAGCCGGCTGGTTTTCTCCAGGGACTTGAATATGGCTTCCTTATCCATAGGCACCAGGGTGCGCAGGTCTATCACCTCCGCCGATATCCCGTCCTTCGCCAGATCCTCCGCGGCGTCCAGGCAGTAATTCAGCGTGCGGCTGTATGACACGAGCGTTACGTCCGAGCCTTCCCTGGATACTTTGGCTTTCCCGATGGGGACGAGGTATTCGCCCTCGGGTACTTCCGCCTCCATGCCAATCAGGCCGCGGTTGTGGATAATCATCACCGGGTTGTCATCGCGGATGGCTGAAGCCATGAGGCCCTTGGCGTCCGCCGGGTTCGACGTCTCTACCACTTTGATGCCGGGCATATGGGTGAAGAAAACTTCCAGGCTTTGCGAGTGCTGCGATGCTGAACCCATACCCCCGCCTGCGAAGATGTTCAAAGTCAGCGGCGCCGTCATCTGGCCCCCCATCATCCAGCGCAGCTTGGCGATTTGGTTCAGTATCTCGTCGAAACAGCAGCCCAGGAAATCGATGAAGTCGTGGTTTACGATAGGCCGCAGCCCGTACGCCGCAGCGCCCATCCCTACCCCGGTGATTACCGCTTCGCTCAGGGGCGAATTCACTATACGCCCGTCCCCGTACTTATCCGGAAGACCGCCGTACTGGCCGAATGAGCAGCCGTTCCTGCTCACGTCCTCGCCGATGACGAACACATTCGGATCCCTGCCCATCTCGATATCCACTGCGTTCTGGATAGCCTGACGCAAATTCATTTTCGTCATGGTATCATCTCCTCCTGTCTTAAACGTAGAGATCTTCGAACAGTACCTCAGGCGCCGGCTCCGGGCTTTCCTCGCCGAACTTGACGGCTTGTTCGATCTCTTCGGTTATCTCGGCCCTAATTATATCCAGCTCCGCCTGCGACGCCGTACCTTCGTCCAGAAGGCGTTTCTCGAAACGGGGTATGGGATCGTTCGCCAGCCATTGCTCCTGAACTTTCGGATCTTTGTAAAGCTGAGGGTCGTTGAGGAAATGGCCGTGATGCCGCCAAGTCACCAGCTCCAGCAGAGTAGGCCCCCCGCCTGTCCGGGCGCGCCCCACAGCCTCCAGCGCGGCTTCCCGGACCGCCACAGCGTCGTTGCCGTCTACCTTAGCGCCGGGTATGTCGTAAGCCTGGGCCCGCTGGGCGATGGTCTTATTGTTTGAGTGGTAATCAAACGAAGTACTCATGGCATAGTTATTGTTTTCGCAGGCGAAAATCAGCGGTAAGCCCTGAGACGCGGCCATATTCATCGACTCATGAAACGTTCCGCGGTTAGAGGCGCCGTCGCCAAAAAATGCCACAGTGACGTTATCCTCGCCCTTGTACTTCTGGGCAAAGGCTACGCCGGCGGCTATGGGCAGGCCCGCGCCTACGATGCCGTTGGCGCCGATGACCCCCTTCGACATATCCGCGATATGCATAGAGCCGCCTTTACCCTTGCTGTAGCCTGTAGCCTTGCCGAAAAGCTCGGCCATCATCCGCTTCGTGTCCGCGCCTTTCGCTATACAATGCCCATGGCCCCTGTGGGTGCTCGTCACGCAGTCCGAATCCCGTAAACAGGAGCATACGCCGGCGGCTACGGCTTCTTCCCCGCTATATAAATGGAGCGCGCCATACAGCCTGCCTTCGAGCGTAAGCGTTCGCGCTTTCTCCTCGAAAGTCCGTATCCTGAGCATTACCCGGTACATATCGAGAAGTGTCCCTTTGTTATCCTTACTCATCATTATTTCACCCCTAACGTATAATACTGATAAAAAAACGGGTGCGCGCGGCGCCTTATGCGGGCTTTCGCGCGCGCCCGTATGTTGTGTTCCGGTATGACCGGTTATTTCACCGGCGCGTCCTGATACCAAAGTCTCGGTTTTTTATTCAGGTATTCTTTGAATAACCGCGTATGCGGCGTCTTGATGCCCAGCAGCCTGACCGCGTTGCCGCCCAGGATGAGGTTCAAATCGTCCTGAGGGATATTTAATCTGCCCAGCTCTCTCAGGCTCCAGCCCCAGATATCGCACTGATGGGACGGAGGTCCCAAGCTGATGTCCTGATTGACGTAGGTCTCGGGTACGCAGCCGGGCATCCAGGTCTGCATCGTGCAGGAAGCGCCCCAATCAGTACCCCATAACAGCTTCTCCACGCCGATGTTCGGATCCTTCAGGGGCCTCTCGTATAACTCTGCCCACCACTGGCCGCATTCGAGGTAAACATTATCATGGGACGCCGCTACATTCAGGCATTTCTCATAGTACTCCAGGTAGTAACCGCTGCCTTCTATGCCTCCATGGTTCATGATGATAGGCACGTCCGGAAACTCGCTGGCGATAGCGTGGCAAAGCATGGGATTAGCGTAGGGCTCTTCATAATGCCCCATCAGTCTGGATTGCCAGCTTCCACCGGCGTATCCGGAAGGGCAGCTGGTATGATACTGGGCTACGCATTTATACTTTCGCAGCAATTCCATGACCTTGCAGATCGACTCAAACTTTTCCTCCCAGGTATCGCCCGAGGCGGGCATGCCTTCGCCGAAGCCCTTGTATAGGCCTGAAGCCAGAAGCTCCTCCATCTCCCGCAGAGAATCGTCAAAGGTAACTTTTTCTCCGGCTCTGGCCCTATCCCTTGTCTTTGTGGCCGAGCAGAAAGCGACGAACCTGTCCGGGTACTCCTTGACGATCTGAGCGTTGACCTCGTTGGTCATGGTGAAAGCCGGCAAGAGCGCGCAGACGTCTACATTGTACCGGTCCATGAAGTATAGCATCCTCGGTGCGTTGCTGTAGCAGACAGCTTCCGTCGACATGTCGTTGGACAGCGTGGAATAATCCGGCTTAACACCTTTTTCTTGAAACTTCACCGCGAACCGCTGGCCGTGGGTATGCGTATCCACGGTGAAAATCCCTTTCGCAAGACCCATAATTATCTCCTATTTCTTCACTTCGTCCTGGTACCACAGACGGGGCCTCTTATTCAGGTACTCTTTGAACAACCTCGTATGGGGCGTCTTGATGCCCAGCAGCCGGACGGCGTTGCCGCCCAGGATCAGGTTCAAGTCGTCCTGGGGGATGTTTAGCCTGCCAAGCTCGCGAAGTGCCCAGCCCCAGATATCGCACTGATGGGAAGGCGGCCCCAGGCTGATGTCCTGATTGACGTAAGTCTCCGGCACGCAGCCCGGCATCCAGGACTGCGGGGTGCAGGAGGCGCCCCAGTCCGTGCCGAAGATGAGCTTGTCCACCCCGATATTCGGATCTTTCAGGGGCCTCTCATAAAGCTCGGCCCACCATTGCCCGCATTCGAGATAGACGTTGTCGTGGGAAGCGGCTACGTTCAGGCACTTCTCATAGTACTCCAAATAGTACCCGCCGCCTTCGATACCGGCGTGGCACATGATGATGGGCACGTCCGGGAACTCGCTTGCTACGGCGTGGCAGAGCATGGGGTTTGCGTGGGGGATCTCGTAATGCCCCTGGACCTTAGCCAGGTCGCCTCCCGCGTATCCCGAAGGGGTACCCGTATGATACTGGGCGACGACTTTATACTTCTTGCAAAGCTCCATGGACTTGCAGATGGATTCAAATCTCTCGTTCCAGTCCTCGCCGTCGTCGGGCATGCCCTCTCCTATCCCCTTGAACATGCCCGTATCGAGCAGCCGCTCCAGCTCTTCAAGGGAATCTTTGACGGTCACTTTTTCCCCTCTCAGAGCTGCATGGTTCGTCTGGACGTCCAGAGCGAAGGCGACAAAACGGTCAGGATGCTCTTTCACGATTTCCAAATTAATCTCGTTGGTCATGCCGAAAGCCGGCAGGAGCACCGATACGTCGATATCATAGCGATCCATGTGGTAAAGCATCCTGGGGGCGTTGCTGTAAACCACCGCGTGCAGGCTCATGCCATCCGCCAATGTGGCGTAATCGGGCTTCTCGCCCTTCGACTGAAAGCCGTAAGCGTGCCGCTGGCCGTGGGTATGGGTATCCACCATAAATATACCTTTTGCCAGCCCCAGGCTTCGGTTTGGCGGGGTGCAAAACCCTTGCGTTACAAAAGCCATAACGGACACCTCCCCTTATTTCTTCGGCGCTTCGTCCTGATACCAGATCTTAGGCCTCTTGTTGAGGTACTCCTTGAACAGCCTGGTATGGGGAGGTTTGATGTTGAAGAGCCTGCAGGCGTTGCCGCCCAGGATCAGGTTCAGGTCATCCTGGGGTATATTCAGCCTTCCGACTTCACGAAGGGCCCAGCCCCAGATATCGCACTGATGGGACGGTGGCCCCAAGCTGATATCCTGATTGACATAGGTCTCCGGCACGCAGCCCGGCATCCAGGACTGCGGGGTGCAGGAAGCGCCCCA
>WRIW01000061.1 GCA_009782505.1 Clostridiales bacterium | reverse complement strand
GCCCATGTGGCTATCCTGGAGGGGCTCGGGTACTACGAAATCAAAATATCACTGAAGTCCAGCCGCGTCCCCGTCATGCTGGACGCCTACCGGCAGATCGCCGGCAAAGTCGATTACCCCCTGCATCTGGGCGTCACGGAGACGGGCCTGCCTTCCCGGGGGCTGGTCAAGTCGGCGGTAGGTGTCGGCACGCTGCTGGCCGAGGGGATAGGGGATACCATAAGGGTGTCCTTTACCGGCGACCCCGGCGAAGAAGTGGACGCCGCAAAGCAGATACTACGATCCCTGGAGCTCATGGGCGGGGGGCTGCAAATCATCGCCTGCCCCACTTGCGGAAGAACCATGGTGGATCTGCCGGCGATGGTCATGGCTGCGGAAGAGCGGTTCAAAGATATGGCGCTGCCGGATGGGAAGAACATAAGCGTAGCGATCATGGGCTGCCCGGTCAACGGCCCGGGGGAAGCCAGGGAAGCCGATTTCGGCGTCGCCTGCGGCAAAGGGGCGGGGATACTCTTCGCCGGGGGGAAGCAGCTCAAGCGCCTGCCGGAAGACGAACTCATGGACGCGTTGTACGCGATGGTGGCAGAGGAAGCGGGCAGATAGGCGGAGAAGAGGGGAATGTATCAGTGGCCGACAACCGATGGCGGGGATTATTGCGCGAGACCTACCCTTCCATGGATTATGATAAAAATCTCGACGACGTCGAAGTGACCGGCATCCGGATATCCCGGGGGACGGGGCTCTGGGAAGTCTCGTTACGGGGATGCCGGCTTTCCTCCCGGGAGCAGTCCGGTCATATCCTCGACGCCCTGGGCAGGGGCTTTGGCCGGGAGATCGAGTTCCGGTTGAGGGCGGATGAAAGGGAAGGGGAAGCGCCGGGGGCATTGGCGCTGCTGAAGACAGCCCTGGAGGATCCCCGGGAGCGGACGGAAGACGAAAGCGGCTTGGAGCGGGAAGAAGCCCTGTTTAACCAGCTGCTCAATGAAAAGCACAACGAGACGCGGGAGAAGAAAAAGAGCTCCGGGGTCATCATGGGCCGCAAGATCAGTAGCCAGCCCGCTAAGCTGCGGGATATACGGGATGAAAGCAGAAGCGTGGTGATCGAGGGCGACGTCTTTCGCGTCAATGAGCAGAAGATACTGAACGCCGGCACTCAGCGATTTGATTTCGACGTCACAGACCATACCGGCTCCATCAAGGCAAAGGTTTTCCTGGACGCCGCGGCCCAGAAGCGAATGAAAGCGGATTGGCTGAGAACCGGCGCTCGCTATCGGATGAAGGGCAGCGTGAAGTACGATTCCTTCACCAAGGAGCTGGTTTTCTTCCCCAACGACATAACCGAAGGGATGGAGGCGGAGCGCCGGGACGAGGCGCTCCTGAAGCGGGTGGAGCTCCACTGCCATACCAAGCTGAGCGCCCTCGACGCCGTGACCAATACGGACGAGCTGATCGGCCAGGCCATGGCGTGGGGGCACGACGCCATAGCCATCACGGATCACGGCGTCCTGCAAGCCTTCCCGGAAGCGATGAAGGCGGCAAGAGGTACGGGCGCGGGCGGCGGCAAGGGGCCATTCAAGGTCATCTACGGCCTGGAAGGCTACCTCATCGAAGGGGACGGCTCCGTATACATGCGGGAAGCGAAACGCTCCCGGCGGAAGTCCGGCGGCTTGAAGGCGGAAGAGGAGCCCGGCGCCGGGGGGAAAGCTCCGGGGGAGCTCGGCGAAGCCGGGGCGGACAACCTCCCCAGCCGGCATATCATACTGCTGGCGGCTAATCTCACCGGGGTGAAGCACCTTTACCAGCTGGTCACCTTATCCCATATCGATTATTTTTACCGCAGGCCGCGGATACCCAGGGACGAGCTAACCCGGCTGAGGGAAGGGCTCATCGTAGGCTCGGCTTGCGAGAGCGGCGAGGTCTTCCAGCTGATACTGGAAGGCGCCGGCGACGAAGCCCTGGAAGCGGCGGCGTCTTTCTATGATTATCTGGAGATACAGCCCCTGATGAATAACGCCTACCTTATCCGCAATGGCAAGGCGCCCGACGAAGAAACCCTCAAAGAGATGAACCGGCGCATCGTCGCCCTGGGCAGGAGGCTGGGCAAACCCGTCGCCGCCACCTGCGACGTGCATTTCCTACGGCCGGAGGATGAAGCCCTGCGCCGCATCCTGCAAGCCGGGCAGGGGTATAAGGACGCCGATATACAGCCGCCGCTATACTTCCGCACGACAGAAGAAATGCTGGATGAATTCAGCTACCTCGGGGAGGAAGAAGCATTCAAGGTAGTGGTGGAAGCCACCAGGGCTATAGCCGGGCAGATAGAAGCCCTGGATCCCATCCCGGACAAGCTTTCCACGCCGAAGCTCCCCGGCGCCAGGGAGGAAGTGGAGGGGATGGTGCGGGATAAAGCAAGGGCGCTGTACGGCGATCCCCTACCCGAATGGATATCCCAGCGCCTGGAGAAAGAGATAAAATCCATCACCGAATACGGTTATGCCGACCTGTACTATATCGCCCGCCGCTTGGTGAAATTTTCCAACGACAAGGGCTTTATGGTGGGGTCACGGGGCTCTGTAGGCTGCTCTCTTGTAGCTTATCTGGCGGATATCACGGAGGTCAATCCACTGGCGCCTCATTACCGCTGCCCGGAGCCTTCCTGCCGGCGCGTGATCCCCGGGGACGCCGATACCTACGGCTGCGGAGCGGACATGCCGGATATGGCATGTCCGGACTGCGGCGGACAGATGCGCAAGGAGGGCTTCAATATACCCTTTGAAGTCTTCCTGGGCTTTGAAGGGGATAAGACGCCGGACATCGACTTAAATTTCGCCTCCGGCGAACAGCAGAACATGGCGCAGAAGTACACGGAGGAGCTTTTTGGCCGGGACAATGTATTTAAAGCCGGCACGGTGATGACCATAGCGGACAAGACGGCTTTCGGCTTTGTCCGGAGGTACCACGACGACAGGAATTTACCCCTTGGCGATATCGAAGCCCAGCGCCTGGCCCAGGGCCTGACCGGGGTAAAGCGGACCACCAGCCAGCATCCCGGGGGGATCGTGGTACTGCCGAAAGGGGACGACATCGCCAACTATACCCCTGTCCAGCGCCCGGCGGACGACCCGGACTCGGACTTCGTCACCACGCACTTTGACTACCACGCCATCGAAGGCTGCCTGGTCAAGCTGGACATCCTGGGCCACGACGACCCCGCCATGATGCGCTCCCTGACGGAGATGACGGGGAAGGACATCGGCGAGATAAGCTTCGACGACCCGACGGTCTTGTCCTTATTTCAAGGCCCGGAAGCCCTGGGGCTGGACGCTAAGGCAAGCGGCGTCGAGACCGGTACCCTGGGCGTGCCGGAGTTCGGCACAAGCTTTGTGCGGGGGATGCTTCTGGACGCCAGGCCCGTGACTTTTTCCGACCTGATCCGCATCAGCGGATTCTCCCACGGCACGGACGTCTGGCTGAACAATATCCGGGATATATTGAAGGAAGGGCTCGGTACCATGAAAGAGGTCATCGGCTGCCGTGACGATATCATGCTGACCCTGATACGGGCTGGGGTAGACCCCTTGCATGCCTTCCGCATCATGGAGCGGGTCAGGCGGGGCAACGGCCTGGCCCGGGAAGACGTCGAGGCAATGGAAGAAGCAGGGGTACATAAGTGGTACATCGCCTCGTGCCAGAAAATCAAATATTTGTTTCCCAAGGCTCATGCGGTGGCCTATGTGACCATGGCTTTCCGCATCGCCTGGTTTAAAATACATGAGCCCCTGGCATTTTACGCCGCCACCTTTTCCGTCAGGGCGGGGCTGGACGGCAGCATCGCGGCGGGGGGCATGGCGATGATAGAAGAAGCCATGGCGGATATACGGGAGAAGCGCGACAGGAGGGACGCCAGCGGCACGGACGAAGACCACTACACCTCCCTTGAGCTTGCCAGGGAAATGCTGCTGCGGGGCTATGACTTCGCTCCGGTGAGCCTGGATAAGTCCGACGCCGGCCGCTTCCTGCCGGAGGAAGGCAAGCTGAGGCTCCCGTTCAGCTCCCTGCCAAACCTGGGGCTGACCGCCGCCCTGAACATAACCGAAGGGCGCAGGGAGAAGCCTTACCGCTCGGTGGAGGATCTACGGAGCCGCGGAAAGATCGGCCAGGCTTTAGTCGCTATCCTCAGGGGCCACGGCGCGCTGGAGGGCTTGCCGGAAAGCGACCAGCAGACCATGTTTTAGCAGTCGCCGGGTTTAGCTAAACTTAGAAGGAGTTGGTTGGCATGACACTCAGGATCACATCCCTAGTGGAAAACACAAAGACAGACGAGCAACTCGTGTGCGAGCACGGCTTATCCCTGCTCATCGAATGGCAGGGAAAATCTATCCTGCTGGACACGGGGGCGTCGGAAAGCTTCATGGACAACGCCGACGCCCTGGACAAGGACTTGTCCAAAGTGGACTTCGTCGTACTCAGCCACGGGCACAGCGACCACAGCGGGGGCATA
>WRIW01000060.1 GCA_009782505.1 Clostridiales bacterium | reverse complement strand
GCCCTCATCAACGACAGTTCCTTTGAAGCGGTCATCCTGCCGCTTACCGTAGTAAACGGTCTCGGCGGCTCCTATACCCAGTACTTTTCCATCACCTTCCCGATCTATTTCTATCGAAAAGCAAAACGGCCTGTGTTTATTGCCTCCCTTGGCATTGTATCCCTTTTGGCAAACTCGGTACTGGAATGGCGGCGGGACCTTTTTCTTCCTGAAGCTTTCCGGGAGATCGGCGCGCCGCTGTTGGCTTCCGTTGGCGTCTCCGCCGTAATGTTCATTCTGCTGGTGCATTTCGTCTTTGCACGCCATCAGGAAATGACGCTGGACGCCGCGCTGCATGCCTTGCTCTTTGATCGGGCACACCGTGCCGGGCAAAGGAGCGGTGAGATGCCGGGCGACGATGGAATTACGCCGGGCGGGACGGATAAGGATCAGGATCAGGCAAGCGGCATAGATAGCCTTGGCTTGACAGAGGAAGAAATGAAAGTAGCCCGGTTGCTAATAGATGGAATGTCACGGAGGGATATCTACCGCAAGCTGCACTTGAGCGCAGCCGTCGTCATGCGGCACGAAAACACGATCCGCCAGAAGTTGGACACGACGGGCGGACACGACCATATCGTAGCTGCCGTAGTCGAGGAATACGGGCTGACGAACAGGGAAACGGAAATACTTGTCCAGTTGAATTACGGTCAGAGCCCGGATAGGATTGCTGAAGCGCTCTTTATCACCATCGACACAGTCAAATGGCATATGGGCAATCTCATGGATAAACTTGAGATAGAGGATCGGGGAGACTTGACGGCATGGTTGGACGGGCGATTAAATGATTGAAGCGGCTGCCAGATAAAACGGCAGAATACTCTGTGCATGACAAGGAGAATTTACGAATATCCCGCCATGGCGGGGTTTTTTGCCTCATAACGGAACCGTGTGACAAAAACCAGCGCATTTGTGACAAAAACCAGCGTGACTTTTTCCGTGTCCGAAAGTAGGATGGTATCGGGCGATTATTCTACCTTTCGTCGCTGACTATGCAAAGCGGTGGTGTTGAATCATGCTGGGCAGCAGAGACTATTACTATCCCGCCGATTTCATCCAAGAAGCCGTCCTGGACATGAAGGAAATGCAAAACGGCAAGAAGAACCTGTTTTGGCGATCCCCTGGCGATAAAATCTGTTTTTCCGTCAAACAGTACAGGCAGAAGTGGGAATTCCAGATTGCCGTGACGGAAAGGGGGGAGAACTGCTGCCGGGTGGATATCGCGATACCGGGCGACGTCAGAAACAAAGAGCGGAAGATCAAAGAGGAATTCGCCTTGCTGGACGCTATGATCGCCGCCAACACGCAAATCGGGCTGATGGCGCCGGATAGAAACGATTGACAGCGAGGGAGGAACATTTACGATGGGTAGCAGGCTTTATCCGTATCCGCTGAAGTACGTTCTAAATACAATCAACGACGTCAGGGAAATACAAGACGGAAGAGGAACGGGGCCTCCCGGCGCAAGACTCGGTATTAATAACTTTGAGGTGAACTTGTACCGCCAGAAATGGGAATACCGGTTTACCGTGACGGAAGTGGAAAAGAACCGTTGCAGAGTCGACATCGAAGTCGGCGGCGACGTTGAGCATAAGGAGGAGAAAATCCTCCGGGAATTCGCGATGCTTGAGTCCTGTTTTAAAGCGTTTGACGCGTATAAACGGATTACCCTTAAGGAACTGAAGGATACGGGAGCCTAGTAAAATAGCGCTGCCGCAAACAAGCGAAATCGAAATTGATAAACGAGGAGAAATAACATGAAAAAACTTATTGCAGCAACACTCGTACTGGTTCTGGCCTTTTTCCTCGCCGCCTGCGGCAGCGGAAGCAGTAGCAACAACAGCAGCAACAGTAGCAGTACACCGCCCGCAAGTACGCCCGGCGGCAGCACAGGCACGCCTGCCGCACCTCCGGCTTCGTCGGGCGTCGCTTCCGGCGCAAGTGCCGCGCCTCCGGCAAGCAGTTCATCGGGCAGCGGCAGCAGCAGCGGCGCATCCGGGCAGGCTATAGCCTCTCTCATCGGATGGATGTCGGAGGGTAAATTCAGTTTCGACTTCACCATGACTGCGGAAAGCGCTGACGGTAGCATGGAAATGACCGGCAGCATGGCGGCGGACGGTGGGAAATCGGCGATGACGATGGAAATGTCCGTAATGGGCATGGCCATAAAGCAGCGTATCATCATGAAAGACGGCAAAGCTTATATGATCGACGACGGGAACAAGAGTTATATGGAAATGTCTTTGGGCGAGGCCGTCGACTCGATGACCGACTTTGCCGACCTTACGCCGATCGGTTCCGGTACGGGGGAGATCAACGGCAGGACATTGCCTTATGAGGATTACAAGCAGGCCGACTCCGACGAACCCATTCGGTTCTATATGGACGGCGACCAGGTCTATGGCATAGAAACCGTCGCCGCCGGCTCGAAAAACGTCATGATCATCACGAACGCGAAAAACAGCGCGCCTGCGGGGGCATTCGACATCCCCGCGGACTACAAAGAGGGTGCGGTGGGTTTGGGCGGAATGGGCAGTATGGGCGGTATCAATCTCGAGGATTTCCTGCCCGATGATTTCGATATGTCCGACCTTGAATTGCCCGAAGGCTTTACCATGCCCGAAGGATTCGCTTTACCCGAAGGCGTGACGCTGCCGGAAGGGATCAAGATACCCGGAATGTAAGCCGCATGGGACGGGAAAAATAGAGCATGGCAACAACCTGATGATAAGCATCATAAATAACAAACGTGGGGGTACCGACATGAACATGGGAATCCGCTTTCGAAAGAGCATAGCGCTGCTGCTGGCGCTGGTGATGCTGCTCGGTATGCTGACCGGCTGCGGCTTACTCGCGGGCAAAAAGGAAGCTGAGGAGACCGGCGAAGGCCCCGCCGCGGCGGAAGGGACTAGCGGCAGCCAAAGCGGCGCGGGCACCTCAGGCGGCTACAGCCAGGCGACCTACAACGAAAGCGAAGAAGGCTCCTTCTACGCCTTTCTGGGCGACTACAAAGCGCGGACGGATACCAGCGGCCTCACCGCGCGGGGCCTGGAACCCATGACGCCGGAAACCGGCCCGGCGGACGACTGGGGCAACGAACCCGTGCCCTTCGTCAACCCCCTGGGGTCAAAGAAGTTGTACAGCAGGTACAACCGCAACCCCCTCGAAGGGAGCATGACTTTCACCTATCTCGACGGATATGCCGCGATCGACCAGTACGTCTGGGGCGAAAAGTGGGAAATGGAATTCAAAACCGGCGACGGGGACGGCCTGCCCTGGCTGCGGGATTACGCGGAGAAGCTGGGGGCGGAGTTTCTGGAGACGCCCTCCGACGACCAGCTCGTCTTTATCGTCAGGCAGGCGGACGCCATATACTGGTGTCAGGCCACAGCCAGCTTGTATTGGAAGAATATCGAACTCAACGTCGTGAAGCACCGCGTCCTGGAGGTTAACCGGGAGTACACCGTGACCAGGGATATGTACTCGAAGGCAAGGGGAGGTCATGCCGACGAATACCACTTCATGATCGAGCTGCCGGGCGAGAAATTCACGCAAATGCGCTTAAGCATCCCGGACGGCGAATTGAGACTGGAGGCGGCGCGGACGGTCCAGACGGAGAGTATGAAAAGCGTGTTTGGCTACAGCAGGAATTTGTATTCCGAGCAGTATAGTCAGTATACCCTGTATGATTTCCCTCAAGCTCCCGGGTTATATGAGGTTGTGTTCAGATCCACGACCGGCACGAACAGCGGATATAGGGAACGGTATCCCGAATCCTTCACCTTCGGCTTCTACGAGACGGAGTACAAACTGCCAGGCTATAAGCCGGGAGACCTGGGGGCGCTGGTCGTTAAAGACGCGCCTTACGGCAGCGTGTATGTCCTGCCGGAAATGGGCTTTGTCGTAAGCGATATAACCACCGGCTACGAATACAGCTATACTACATATGGCATTAAAGGCGCCTATGGCACGGCCGGCGGCGACGACCTCTATTTCACCCTGCCCGCGGGGTACTATACCCTCGTCGAGAAGCAGGGCGGGTATTCCGAACTTGTCAAAAGCCAGCTCATCCCTGTCTCCGCCGGGGAGCAGACAACCGTGTACCTGCCGGAAAGCTGGAAAGCCTCCAGCAAGGCCCTTGTGGCCGGCAGCGACGACCGGGAGGTCACCGGCTCCATCGAGATCAGCGAGATGAGGGATTTGACCCAGACTGCGGAGCTTGCCCTCTCGGTGAGCGACCCCTTCGACCGGGACGTCCACCCCACGAAGGACAATACCGTGATCACCGAAGGCGGCAAGCAGGTGGAGATCGTCGATATCCGCCGGGAGGTGGCCGCCTGCAGCGTGGCCCTGGTCATCGACTCCTCCGGCTCCATGGCCGAGGACATGAAGCCCACCCTGGAAGCCGCCGCCCGCTTCGTGGAGTCCCTGCCTGACAGCAGCTTCGTCAAGATCATCGACTTTGCCGGATACGTGACGCCCCTGGCCGGGGAGACGAAGGCCGACGCCCTGAAAGGGCTCGCCGGGATCAAGGCCCTGGGCTCCACCATGCTCTACGACGCGGCGATGGAAGGGCTGAAGCAGGTGGAAGGCAAGACCCGCCCCGCCGTGGTGCTTTTCACCGACGGCGTGGACAGCCGGGAAGCCCCGGGGACGGGCAAGGGCAGCACGAATACGCGGGCGGCTGTGGTCAACCGCATACAGGAAA
>WRIW01000059.1 GCA_009782505.1 Clostridiales bacterium | reverse complement strand
GACGATCCTGTAGAGGATGAATACCCGACGCGAGTAGGGGCAGGGCATGATCGGATACAGGGGCATACTTTAACAAGCCGTCTCAAGGCAAAGGGGCGGCTTTTTTGGCGCTTAGGATCTGTAAAGCGATAAATTGCGAATCTTCCTTGTCTTTTTGTCGCCTGACTGCGTTGTCGTCACCTTGCGTACCACAGCGGGTACGCGACGGTTCCTCCGCCTTGCCAGACGGCAAAAATACAGCGGAATTTTTCGCAGTTTATCACTTTACAAATCCTTAGACTTTAGCTCGTCGGCTGCCGGCAGGTGAGGCTGGGTGATTTACTGGGGGATGTTTCATTTTAACAATAACTTGCGATATTAAATATAGGAGCAGGATGTTTTCGAAAACAAAACGATGATATACGGGGAAGGCAGGGGTATCCGATGATACAAAGTATGACGTCCATCAACAATTACCTGAAGATGCAGCGGATGAAGATGCTGGCGCAAAACCGCATGAAGGACTACTCCACCGGCACGATGGACGACAAAGCCGCGCGGGAAGCGAAGGAACTCAAGCAGGCGGAGATAGGCTGGAAGATAAACGCCATCTCAGGCAGGCTCAAGGCCGGGAAAAAGCTTTCCGGTTCCGATATGGCTTTCCTCAGGAAGCATGCCCCCGACCTGTATGAGAAAGCGGTCAAGATAGCCAGGGAGCGGGACGAGTACCGCCGCAGGCTAGATAAAGCGAAGACCAAGGACGACGCCGACCGGGTACATATGCGCAAGATGCAGCAAATGTCGATGGAAGCTAAGCACTCCGACGCCGACCCGGAGTTTATGAATATGCGGGTAGCCGCTATCCTGGACGAGCGGGGCAGCTATGTGACCAACGGCAGCTACAGCAGGCTCAAGCGGGAGCATGTAATCGACCTTGAGAAGACGAAAGAGAGAAAAGCCGAGGAAAAGAAGCTGGCCGACAAGCTGACGAAAAAAGAACTTGAGGAAGAGGAAAAGGCCGCGAAGGCCGAGAAAGCCGGGGAAGAAAGGGCTAAGGCCGGGAGCGATAATGCAGGGGCGGCTGCGGATAAAGCGCAAGCCGGCGAAAAAAGCGCGTCGGCGGCAGATAATGGCAAGGCTGCCGCGAAGACGCAAGCCGGAACGAAGCCGGAAGCGAAGCCAGGAGCGAAAGCCGAAGCGAAGCCGGAAGCCACTGGGAAGAGCGCAGAGGTCGCTAAGCAGGACACGCCCCGTACCGAAGGGCAAGACCGCATCCGACTTTACTACAACGGCTCCAGCGCCGCGGCAAAAGCGAAAGCCGTCGCCATGGTGCGGGGCTTCTCAGCCGATAATGTTTCTATACGAGCAGCCATCGCCGCCGCTTCAGCGAAGCCGCCTGCTTCATCTGTAGCCGTCGTCGCTGTCAAACCGGCGATGACCGAAGCGCCCTCAGGCAGCCAGGGTTCCGCTACGCGGAAGAAGGCGGCGGCAAACTATATGGCTGCCGCCAGGCAGGGGGAAGCCGTCCTGGCCGCCGTCAGGAGCAAAAAGAAAGCGTAAAGCCGATGCAAGGGCTTTACAATGCCACGGAATAATCGATGAAAGCGCAAAACTATACAATGGAGCTGTCCGGATTTTGATTTGACGTCAATTCCGGCCAGCTCCATTTCATATAGGCGAATCAGTATCTCAGCTTCGGTCCGTAGAGCCGAAGCCGCCGCTGCCCCGCTCGGTAGTGTCAAGGCTTTCCGCTTCCAGAAGCTGCGTGGGGAGTACGGGGGCGACGACCATCTGGGCGATTTTCATGCCTTTTTCCACGAGGAAGCCCCGCTGCCCGTGGTTGATGAGGATAACGCCGATCTCGCCCCGGTAGCCGGAGTCTATGGTGCCGGGGGTGTTTAGCACAGTGATCTGATGGTTTAACGCAAGCCCGCTGCGGGGGCGGATCTGAGCCTCCGTCATGGGGGGCAGCCCCAGGGCGATGCCTGTGGGGATCAGGCGGCTTTCCCCGGCAGGGATAAGCGTCTCTGCACAAGCATATAGGTCATAACCTGCGTCGTCCTCATGGGCTTTCCGCGGCATTGTGGCGTCGGCGCGCAGTCGCAACACGCGTATCGTGTAGTTTTCCATACGCGTATTTTATCATTCTTCGCGTTGAGGAGCCAGCGTTTGTTTTCATTGACGCGCCGAGGTTTTGCTGATATCATGGTCAAATCATTTCACCGGCGCCCGGCACATGGGAAGCCGGAAAGGAGCCTCTCTATGGAAACACCTTCGCCTAACACTGTCGCGGATATATTCGGGAGCCTGGTCTTCGACGACAGCTCCATGAAGGAGCGCCTTCCCGGGGACATCTACCTCTCGCTGCAGAATACCCGCCGGCTGGGCCTGCCCCTGGAGCCGGAAGCGGCCAATGTGGTTGCCAACGCCATGAAGGACTGGGCCGTCGGCAAAGGCGCGACCCATTATACCCACTGGTTCCAACCGATGACCAACGTCACCGCGGAGAAGCACGAGGCCCTCATCAGCCGGATCGAAGAAGACAAGGTGATCATGGAGTTTTCCGGCCGGGAGCTGGTCAAAGGCGAGCCTGACGCCTCATCCCTGCCTTCCGGCGGTATGCGCAGCACATTTGAAGCCAGGGGTTATACGGCTTGGGACCCTACGTCCTTTGCCTTCATCAAGGACGGCACCCTCTGTATACCCACCGCGTTTTGCTCGTACGGGGGGCAGTCGCTGGACAAAAAGACGCCCCTGCTGCGTTCCATGGAGACGATCAACACCCAGGCGCTCCGCATCCTGCGGCTTTTCGGCAACACGACCGCTACCCATGTGGACGCTACCGTGGGGGCGGAGCAAGAGTATTTCCTCATCGACAGCGGCTTATGTAATGAGCGGAAGGATCTGCGCTTCACCGGGCGCACGCTATATGGCGCCCATCCGCCGAAAAACCAGGACACGGCGGCCCACTACTTCGGCGCCATCCGGCCCAGGGCGGCGGCCTTCATGGGCGAGCTGGACACGGAGCTCTGGAAGCTGGGCATAGCGGCTAAGACGGAGCATAACGAGACCGCGCCTTCCCAATACGAGTTGGCCCCCATCTACAATAACGCAAACCTGGCTGCCGACCACAACCAGCTGACGATGGAATTTATGCGCAAAGTGGCCGAACGCCACGGCCTCACCTGCCTGCTTCACGAGAAACCCTTTGCCGGGCTGAACGGCTCGGGCAAGCATACCAACTGGTCCCTGGCTACGGACGACGGGCAAAATCTGCTGGAGCCGGGAGAGTCCCCTGCGGAAAACGCGCAGTTTCTGCTCTTCCTCTGCGCCGTCATCAAAGGGGTGGACGACTATAGCCCACTCCTGCGCATCGCCGTAGCCAACGCGGGCAACGACCACCGCCTGGGCGGCGACGAAGCGCCCCCCGCCGTTATATCCATCTATCTGGGGGACGAGCTCACGGAGGTGCTTCGTTCCATCGAGACGGGCAGCGCGCCGGAGGCGCAGAAGAGCGCGTACTTGGAGATAGGCGTGTCTACCTTGCCGAAGCTCCCCAAGGACACCACCGACCGCAACCGCACCTCGCCCTTGGCCTTCACCGGCAATAAGTTTGAGTTCCGCATGACTGGCTCAAGCGACTCCATCGCCTGCGTAAACTATATGATGAACGCCATCGTCTCCGATACCCTGCGCGGCTTCGCCGACGAGCTGGAGCAGGCCGGGGACTTCCGCCGAAGCCTGCAGGAGCTGATAAAGAAGACCATCGTCGCGCACAAGCGGATATTATTTAACGGCAATAATTACGCGGAGGACTGGATGGTGGAGGCGGACAGGCGAGGTTTGCCCAACTACCCGTCTGCGGTAGACGCCCTGCCCCGCTTCCCGGATAAGGAAAACATACGGCTGCTGGAAAGGCATAAGATACTTTCGGAGGAAGAGCTGCGCTTCCGGCTGGACATCCTGCTGGATAATTACTCCCAGACCATCTCAGTAGAGGCGCAAACCATGCTGGATATGGGGCGGCAAGAAATACTGCCTGCGGCCCTCGCCTTCAGCGGCGCGGTGAGCGAAGGCATACAAAGCAAGAAATCTACAGGGCTGGCGCTGAACCTCACTTACGACAACGACCTGCTGGTGAATCTCTGCGCCGAGACCGGGCGCCTGTACGCAGCCCTCAACCAGCTGGAGCAGGCTCTGGCGAAGGCCTCGGCGATATCGGACACCCTGGGGCAAGCTAAGGCCTGGCGGGAATCCGTGGTACCGGCTATGGAAGAAGCGAGGGCGCCGGCCGACCGGCTGGAAGCTATGGTGGGCAAGGAATACTGGCCTTTTCCCACATATGCGGACCTGCTCTTCAGCGTATGAGCGGCGCGGCGTCTTCGGGTATGGCGAGGGGATATATCGAAGGATACAATCATGAAGGCATGGGCGTCCTCCGCCTTGACGGGCAGGCGGTGTTCGTGGAGGGGGCGCTAGACGGGGAAGAAGCCGCCGTTCGGCTGACCGGCTGGAAGAAAGGCGGGGCCCGCTGGGGGGAACTCGTGGAGATCCTTCAAGCCTCGCCCTACCGGCGCGAGCCTCCCTGCCCCCATGATCGGAGCTGCGGCGGCTGCCAGCTTGCCCATGCCTCATACGCCCATCAGCTTGAGATCAAAATGAGTATACTGGAACGCGCCTTGCGGCCTTTGCAGAGGCGGTTGGGGGAGAGCATGGCTGCCGTAAGCCCGGTTCTGCCCGCCCCCGAGGCTTATGCTTATCGGAACAAGGGCGTATTTGCCATTGGGCAATCGCTTCAGACGGCTTCTCCGGGCGGGGGAGGCCGGCGATCTGTATCCATTGGCTTCTATGGCAGGGGGGGGGGGGGGATTGCCCGGGGCGGGTGGCCGTCCCCTTTTTGCAGCCGGGGCCACGCCCCCCCCC
>WRIW01000058.1 GCA_009782505.1 Clostridiales bacterium | reverse complement strand
ACCCCGCGTTCCCCGTCCTCGTTCTCCGGGGCTGTGCTCATCGCCAGGGCGCCCTGGCAGGTGAAGTTGAATGTGCCGTACAGGTTGATCTCGATGACCCGTTTAAATGTATCGATGGGAAACACGCCGCCCTCTCTGGGTAGTATGCGGGTGCCCGAGCCGACGCCGGCACAGTTAATGACGACGTTTACATAGCCGAACTTCTCCACAGCGCCTTTGACGATGGCTTCCGCCCGCGCTGAGTCGGACACGTCGGCCAGCTCATAGTATCCGGCGTCTCCAAGGCCCGCGGCGACTTCTTTGCAACGCTCCTCGTTGAAATCCACGATGCAGACCTTGCCGCCCGCTGCGGCGATAGCTTCGGCCGCGGCTCTGCCCATACCGGATCCACCGCCCGTGACGACGGCTTTAACATTCTTCAACTCCATGATTCATTCTTCCTTTCTATTAGTGGGCTTTGTTCAGCCATTGCTCTTTCAGCCCGATCAGCCCCGTCTCGAAGCAGTACTTCGGCATGGGTTTCAGATCCGGCGATATCTCCGGCTTGAATTCCATATAAGCCAGGATGTCTTTCTCCACGTCCAGCCCGTCCGCGTACTCCATCAGCGTTATCTTCCCGTCGATGAACTTAAATACGGCTCGCTCCGTCACGTACCAGACCTCCTGGCCCCGTTTCGCTATGTCCTTCCCGTTGAAGCTGATCTGGTCCACCTGCTTCAGAAACTTGCCGCCCCTGCCGGGCGCCGTGATCTTCAGCATGCCGTCTTCAATGGCGTGCTTACCCCCGATGGTCATGGAGCTGATGAATACAATCTTCTTCGTGCTCGCCGCGATGTTCACGAAGCCGCCGGAGCCGTGTATCCTTCCCCCGATCCGCGTCACGTTCACCGAGCCGTCCTCGCCCACCTCAGCCGCGCCCAGGAAGGTGATGTCCAGCCCGTGGCCGTTGATGAAGTCGAACATCTCATGATGGTTCAGATACGCCCGGGCGTTAAAGGAGCCGGGGAAGAAGAACGCGCCCCCCAGATGGCCGCCTACCGCGCCCAACTCGTTGCTCAGGACGAACATGTCCTGTATGCCTTCCTTCGACACTACATAGGACACCCCTACCGGCATACCAATGCCGATGTTGCAAACGCAGCCCGGCCACAACTCCGCCGCCGCCCTGCGAACCACTGCCAGGCGTTCCCCGTCCGGGGCGTAACTCTCGAAGGGGATGAGGCTCTCATCCGCTTTGCGGAAACCTGTCAACGCCGCGGAAAAAGGCGCGTTGTTCTGCGGCATGTGGTACTTGGTGTAGTCCGTGCAGGGTACGATATAATCCACCAGCATACCCGGTACTTTGATATCGCCGCCGTTCAGGGAGCCATTTTTCACGATGTTCTTCACCTGGGCGATGACGACGCCGCCGTTGTTGTGGGCGGCCATGGCCAGGTAGAGCATCTCAAACTTCACATATTCTTCGTCGTTGATGAGGTTGCCTTCCATATCCGCCGTGGTCGCCCGGATGATGGCACAGGTGATCTTGGGCAGCTGATAGTGCAGGTACTCCTCGCCCCCCAGGGTCGCCACTTCCACGATGGGCTTCGCCTTGGCTTTCCCGTTGATGGCGCCGGCTTCGATACGGGGATCTAGAAATGTGTTGACGCCGGCTTTGGTGAGGAAGGGAGTGTCGTTGGCCTGAGCCCGGTAGAGCTGGCAGGCGATGCCCTGGCTCAGGGCGTAGACGGGAAACTGATCGCTTGCCATGAGATCGCTGTCCAGATTGGGCAGGCCGCTGTAGTAGGCTCCCATCAGCCCTTCTAAGGCGAACACTTTCGAGCTCATGTTCCCGCCGGAGTGGATGAGGGAGATGTCTTTGGGGTGTTTTTCGCTTTCATACCTGGCGGCGATCGCTTCGTAGACCTCCTGGGCCACGCCGTGGGGGCCCACGCCGCTGATGCCGATAAACGCCCCGTCCGGGACTTTGGCGGCTGCTTCCGCCGCCGTTACGATTTTGTTGCTCATGTGATTCTATAACGCCTCCTCGTGACTAATCTGCATTAGCTGAATGATAGCATAAAACCTCTTTTTTGTAAATAATGCGGGAGCTACGCAAACCGAAGCGGCGGAATACCAGTCGGTTCCGCCGCCCTGATTCGCCTATATAGTCCCGAAGATAACACGCGGCTTATTGATCATTTTGCAACCGGGGGATCCTGATACCATAGTCTCGGCTTCTTATTCAGATACTCCTTAAACAGCCGGGTATGGGGAGTCTTAATGTTGAAGAGCCGGACGGCGTTGCCGCCAAGGATAAGGTTCAGGTCGTCCTGGGGGATATTCAGCCTTCCCAGTTCCCTCAGTGCCCAGCCCCAGACGTCACACTGATGGGACGGTGGCCCGAGGCTGATGTCCTGATTCACATATGTCTCTGGCACGCAGCCCGGCATCCAGGATTGAGGCGTACAGGAAGCGCCCCAGTCCGTGCCCCAGAGAAGCCTTTCGCAGCCGATGTTCGGATCCTTTAACGGTTTCTCATATAGTTCCGCCCACCACTGGCCGCACTCAAGATATACGTTATAGTGGGAAGCCGCTACGTTAAGGCATTTCTCATAGTATTCCTTATAGTGGCCGCTGCCTTCGATGCCGGCGTGGCACATGATAATCGGCACGTCGGGAAATTCGCTGGCTACCGCGTGGCAAAGAAGCGGGTTGGCGTTGGGGATCTCATAATGCCCCTGGATCTTAGACGAATTGCCCCCCGCGTAACCCGATGGGAAACCGGTATGGTATTCGGCGACGACCTTATACTTCCTGCATAGTTCCATATGCATGCATATGGTCTCGAACCTCTCGTTCCAGTCCGCGCCGTCGTGGGGCATGCCTTCACCTATGCCCTTGAATAAGCCCGTATCTAAAAACCTCTCGATCTCCTCGGCGGAATCCTTCGCCGTTTTCTTCTCGCCCCTCAGTTTGGCTTTCCGGCACTCCATATCCAAAGCCAAAGCGACGAAGCGGTCCGGGTGGTCTTTCATGATTTCCATATTGATTTCGTTCGTCATGCCGAAAGCCGGCAGAAGTACGGCTACGTCGATATCATACCGGTCCATATGGTACAACATTCGGGGCGCGTTGCTGAAGATCTGGGCATGGAGCGTCATTCCGTTAGCTAAAGTGGCGTAGTCCGGTTTCTCGCCCTTCGCCTGAAATCCGTAAGCGTGCCGCTGGCCGTGGGTATGGGTGTCCACCATGAAGATACCTTTAGCCAGTCCCAGGCTTTCGTTCGGCGGCGTGCAGAAACCTTGTTTCACAAATGCCATGATATATTCCCTCCCCTTATTTCTTTGCGGCCGGAGGGTCCTGGTACCACAGGACCGGTTTTTTGTTCAGGTATTCCTTGAACAGCCTGGTATGCGGAGTCTTGATGTTGAAGAGCCGGACGGCGTTGCCGCCAAGGATCAGGTTCAGGTCGTCCTGGGGTATGTTCAGCCTGCCGACTTCACGAAGGGCCCAGCCCCATACGTCGCACTGATGGGATGGTGGCCCCAGGCTGATATCCTGGTTCACATAGGTCTCCGGTACGCAGCCCGGCATCCAGGACTGCGGGGTGCAGGAAGCGCCCCAGTCTGTGCCCCACACCAGCTTTTCGCAGCCGATATTGGGATCCTTCAGCGGCCTCTCGTACAGTTCGGCCCACCATTGTCCGCACTCAAGGTACACATTCTGGTGGGAAGCTGCTACGTTCAGGCACTTCTCGTAGTATTCCGTATAATAACCGCTGCCTTCGATGCCGGCGTGGCACATGATGATAGGCACGTCGGGGAATTCGCTTGCTACCTGGTGGCAGAGGAGAGGGTTCGCCGCAGGCATGTCATAATGACCCTGGATCTTTGATAAGCCGCCTCCCGCGTATCCGGAGGGGAAGCCGGAGTGATATTCGGCTACGACTTTATACTTTTTCGCAAGCTCAATGAACCGGCACATGCAATCGAAACGCTCTTCCCAGGAGTTGCCCCTGTTCGGCGTACCTTCACCTATGCCCACAAATAAGCCGGTATCCAGCAGCCTCTCGACTTCTTCCAAAGCGTCTTTGATATCATATTTCTTTTCGCCCCGCATGACGGCGTGGCTTGACTCGACGGGGTTACACATGGCGACGAAACGGTCGGGGTGCTCTTTCACCATTTCCATGTTCGTTTTATTGGTCATGCCAAAGGCCGGCAGGAGACAGGCGACGTCGATATTATAACGATCCATATGGTAAAGCATTCTCGGCGCGTTACTGTAGACCTCTGCGTGTAAGGTCATTCCGTTAAACAGGGTAGCGTAGTCCGGTTTTTCACCTTTCTTCTGGAAACCGTAGGCGTGCCTTTGGCCATGCGTATGTGTATCCACCTGGAAAATACCTCTTGCTAAACCCATTGTGATGCCTCCTTTTTTTTACGGTCAATTAACAAAAAATAGTTTTATCCGCGATTAAACAAGCCGCCTCCTTTCAAAGATTATAGAAAATTTTAACGCATCGCGGTCAGTTCGCCGCCGCGAACAACGCAGCGCCAAGCGCTCCGGCGTATTCGGGGTCTTCGGGGACGGATACGTCGATTTCCGCGTTAGCCTTAAGGGCGTTTACAAATGCGGTGTTGTTCGCCAAACCTCCCACCATAACGAACTTATCCCATTTGGGTATGGTGATATCGTTAACGACGGTACTGGCGCGGATCGCCGCGCTCTCCGTCACCGCGGCAGCCACTTCCACAGGGGACGCTCCGCGGTTGAGAAGACTCAAGGCTTCCATATCCGCGAATACGACACAGCCGTCGTTCACGACGGGGCTCTCCGGTCCGGGCCTGCCCAAACCACTCATTTCTTCCCGCGTCATTTCCAGGCGCCTGCCCATGTAAGACAGGAAAGCGCCAAGACCGGCGGCGCATTTCTCATTGACGACGAATTCGCCCATTTTCTCGCCTTTGATGGTCGCGACCAGGGTCTCGTCGGCGCCCGCGTCCATGACGGCGGTGGCGCCGGGATAAAGAAAACGCGCCGCCGTGCATGCCGCCAGAGGCTCGGTGATCCGGTCGTCCGCGAAGGCTACCGCGTGTTTCCCTTTACCTGTAGCAACGACTTTTTCGACGTCTTTCTCCGCGATCCCCGCGTTATCTAAAGCTTGCTTCCAAACCTGATCGACGGCGACAGCCCGGCCGACGCCGCCTGATTCGCCCGCGGCGCGGCTGACGACCTTTCCGTCCTTCAGGATTACGACCTTGACATTCTCGCATCCTACGTCTATGCCTGTTGTAATCAATTTATTACACCTCCCCAACTCTCAATCGGTAAACGGCCTGAAGCCCTGGCTTTCCATCCAGTCGTCCAACTGGTCTAAAAAGCGCATTTCGTCCATGTCATTGCGGTCGCCGGGCTGGCTCCCTTCATAAAGCAAGACGCTGTACCCCGCCTCCCGCAGGCGTTTTGCCTGCTCCTTGCGGGTCAGGTTGCAGCCTACGCCGCTGCGCCAAAGCCCGAGTAGCGCGCCGTCCGCCTGGTAGGTCTGGGCGAATTCATTTAACGCATATGGCCGCAGGTATTCGTCCATTTTCCAGGTGTGCGGGCCTCTTGCTTCGATACCTGTCCAGTAGCG
>WRIW01000057.1 GCA_009782505.1 Clostridiales bacterium | reverse complement strand
TCCCGCCTACGCCTACCATGAGGCCGACGGGCAGCCTATCCTGGTGTCTTGTGAAGAATATATCCTGAGCCGGGAACCCCATACCGATGAAAAGGAAGTCCGGCCTTTTGCTCTGTATATCCCGAAGAACGTCTTCGCGTTCTTCTTCATTGAAGTAGCCGTCATGGTATCCGGCGATGCTCAGCGCGGGGTACTTCTCCTGCAAAGCGGAAGCCGCGCCTTCCACGGATTCAGGCGACGCCCCCAGGAGGTAGACGCTTCGCCCGTTATCGGCGGCCCAAGCGGACAGCTCCACCAGCAGGTCGGCGCCGGCGACCCGTTCCTTCACCGGGCTGCCCAGCATGGCGGCTGCTTTCACCACGCCTATGCCGTCGGGGACGAGCAGGTCGGCGCCGCGCAGCAATTCGCCCAGGGCGGGGTCGCTGTAACTGTGGTACAGGATCTCGGCGTTGGCGGTGACGATACGCGCGCCGCATGCCGCGCTGCGGTCTGCAGCGGTCGCGTCGCTGCCGGAAGCGTCAATGGCGCCGGGCGCCTGCTCCGCATTGGCCCGCGGCTCCAGCAAAGCCGCTGCCGCCGCCACGGTTTCCGCCATATCCACGTTCGCGACGGGGAAGCCAAGCACATCAACTATTTGTATATCTGCCATCAGGCAATGCGCTCCTTAAGATTTCCGATACCAGAATCATATCATATGCAGGGAGTGAAAACAACGCTGCCGAGCTACTGCCGAGCCTTGAACGCCACGAACAGGAGGCAGTCGCCTCTAACAAGCTGCGGCTGCCTCCGGGATATTTATCAATAATTATCGCTGGTTTGTCCCGCCTGAATATCTGCGCCTTCGTTTATTCGTAGAATATGATGGCGACCTGGCTGGTATCCGGCAGCCACTCCACCACACAGTTCAGGTTTTCCAAGGCGCCCCGCAGGGGTACCATGGTCCTGCCGTTGATGGAAGCGGGCGCCACGTCGAGTACCTTGCTCGTCCCGTTTGCCGCGATGACGGGATTGTCCAGCCACATGAGCACGAAGTAGGATTTGACATTCAGGGAGACTTCCCGGTTGGCTTCCTGCCATCCGGCCGAGCCGCCCATAGCTTCCGCGATGGCCCGCGCCGGGACCATGGTGCGGTTATTCAGCAGCATCGGACCCGTGCCTCTGCCGGGGTCTACTTCCTGCCTGGCGCCGCCTACGGACATGTACCCGTCGTCGATCTTCATCAGGATGAAGTTCTTCACAGCGGAGCCTTGGGGTATGGGCGGGGACTCGATCGTGGATGTGAGGACCTGCAGCTTCGTCGAAGCCGGGCCAAGCTCCTCCGGTATGCCCTCGTTGGGCTTGCCTTCCCGGATGACCTGACGCACGGTGTAGTAGTAGATGGTGTTGCTTCTGGCGTTGGCGTCCAGGAACTCATTCCCTGTGATGAGGGCGCTATTCAAAGCCGCGCCTTCGCTGTTGGCGTTCTCCGAGCGATATACGCGATATCCGACGGATGAGCCTGTGGCGGACCAGGAGAGCTGCACGCCTACGCTGCGGTGCATGAACCGGAAGTCGGTGATCGACCCGGTAGAAGTTGCTACCTTGAAGACAGCCCTCACAGATACGTGATTTGCCGGCATCGTAAAGGACGCGGTGGGGGAGTAGGGGTTGGTTATAGTCACGTTGTTGGTAAGGGATTCCCAATGGTCGAAGGTATAGCCGTTGTAAGCCACAGTGGACAGCAGCACCGCCGTGCCGGGCAGGGCGCTCGGGGGAGCCGCGTTGCCGTGGCCGTACAGGACTTCGTTTTCGCTCACGGTCACCGTGTAGTAATCGCTGGAGTTCGACCATACAGCGTAGAGGGTCGTGTTCGCGTCTATGGTGTATAAACCGCCGGGAGGATAGATGGCGGTCGTCGCGCTATTGACCGTAGACCAGCCCAGGAAGGTATATCCAGCCCTGATAGGCTGCGAAATGCTCAAGGTCAGAGGCTCATTGCGGGTTTTGATCTGATCCGCAGGGGCCTGGGTTCCGCCGTTGGCGTTGTACATGATGGTGTAACGCTGGGCGTTGGGGTCGGTGACGGAGATGAATTCCGCCGCGAAGCGCTTCTGCTGGATGATGCGGGTCTGATCCGCACCCCGGTAGTCCATGGCGTAGTCCATGGTATTGACCGCGTCCAGACCGAAAGCGACCTGGGACGTGCCCACGGCGGTGGAGACCACCTTGACGAGCAGCTCCCTTGTGGTGGAGTTGACGATGGTCGTCGTGCCTGTGCCGCCATTCAGGTAGCCGCCTCTGGTGATGGGCTCGATGGGGATGGCAAGTGCGTTGGTGGCATTGGTCATCCGGCCGATCTCGATCCAGGTATTGCCGGTTTTATAGTAGACGGTATCCGTCTGGTAGCGGTTGGTGGCGATAAAGATATTCGCGGGGAAATTGCCGCTGCTGGCGAAGAGCCTTAGGGTAAACTCCGCGCCCTCGGCGGTGGGGCTGGCTGCGGACGCCGCGAATACGGAGGTGTTGGGCGCCGCGACCGTGGAGCTGGATACGTTGAGCCCGCCGTAAGCCGATGTGAAATCTGCTGAGAACAGTCTGGACCGTATGATTTTTCTGTCATCCGCGCCGGCTCTGCCCTGGGCGAAGTTGATGGTATTTGAGTTGCTTTCCAAGCCGAAGGCGATATCGGACTTGCCGGGGGCGGTAGATACTACCTTGAAGATCAGCTCCCCGCTGGTAGGGGTGAGATATGTGCAATCCGCCAGGTTGACCCCGCTTGAGCCGACGGGGTTCCAGCGGTTATTCAACCGATAGTAAATGGTATCGAAAGTGGGTCGGCTGGAAGCCGCGTAGAGACGTCCGCTGGGAGCGCCGTTGTTGGATACCACAGTGACGGTAAACTCAGCGCCTGTGGAGTCCGGGTTGGCGGTATCCACTGTGTACGCGGGGCTACGGGGCTCCGCAACGTCGGAACGGTAGATGTCGATGGAGCCCGCCGCTGAGGTGAAGTCCACTTCGTAGTACGTCTGCTGGATGATGAAGTCGCTGTAATTTGAGGGATTTGAGGCGTAGGCGGCTACATCGGCTTGGTCGGCGCCAAAAGCTATACGGGACAAGCCCGCGGTGGCGGATACGACCTTGAGCTTCAGCACCCTGGTCCTGTCGGATACATATTCGGCGTTATCCAGCAGGATGCCCGAGGAAGGCACTTGGTACCAGTTGTTGTTGATCTTGTAGTAGACGCGGTCCACGCTGGGGCGGTTCGTGGCGACGAAGAGATTGCCAAGGGGTTCGCCCCAGCCGGGCTCCAGAACCACGACAAGCTCAAACTCGGCTCCGTCCTCATTTGGGTCGAGATACTCCGCCACGGTGACGGAAGTATGCGTCTGATATACTTGGGTTTCGAAGATCGAGATATTGTAGTTAGGCGCGCCGAAGGTCATAGCCGGGACCATCGACAGGATAAGGCAGAGGGTGAGGGTCAACGCGAAGGTTTGCCTGAATGCTTTTGCGGTAAATATTTTTCTTTTCGTCATGATAACCTCCTAAGATGGAATATTCTTCATTTACTATACCACATTTTCATGATGAATCTCATCTGATTTTATTAAGCATTTCTTAATAGTTTGTAAATCGGGGCCCGCCCATGATATACTGGCATTGATTTCCGACGTCAGGAAGACATGATATTATTCTTTTGGAAGGCTGATACATATGGAGCGGATATCGGACGATAAACTATTGGAATTACTCAATGATATAGAGTCAGATATGGCTGAACGCAAGGAATCGTTCAGGGGCGATGTGCCGGATAAAGCGAGGCAAGCCGTTTGCGCTTTCGCGAATGATCTGCCAAACCACAATGCCCCCGGCGTCTTATTTATCGGAGCGGACGATAGCGGGAAACCGACGGGCGAGCCGATCACGGATGAACTGCTCCGGATGCTATCAGATATGAAGACGGACGGTAATATTTTACCAATGCCGGCTCTGACTGTGGAGAAGAGGGCCTTGAAGGGTTCGGATATGGCAGTCGTCACTGTCATACCATCAGACATGCCGCCGGTGAAGTATAAAGGGCGCGTTTGGATCCGTACCGGGCCCCGGAGGGCCTTAGCCAATGAACAGGAAGAACGCATCCTAGTGGAAAAAAGACGATTTAAGAATCTGCCCTATGATCTTTATCCGATCTCGTTTTCCGCTATACACGACTTATCACGAAGTCTATTTGAAAATGACTACCTGCCACTGGCTATCGCGCCGGACGTGTTGGAGGCAAACAACAGAACCTATGAGGAGCAGCTGTCTTCCAGTAAGATGGTCGTATCGCCGCACGAAGCCACGCCCACTGTCTTGGGGCTGCTGTCTATAGGGAAAAGCCCGCAAGATTTTATTCCCGGCGCGTATATCCAATTCCTCCGTATCGACGGCTTACAGCTGACCGACCCTTTGGTAGATGCTGATGAAATAGGCGGATCTATCGTCGATATGCTGCGCCGTACAGAGGAGAAAATCAGGGCGCACAACCGGGTCGCTGTGGACGTCACATCATCCGCTACACATGAGATCAGTACGCCATACCCCTTGGCGGCTATACAGCAAATCATATACAACGCCATACTGCACAGGTCATATGAACATACAAACGCCCCGGTGAGGATCTATTGGTATAGCGATAGAATAGAGGTCATCAGCCCCGGCGGGCCGTATGGCAATGTAACGCCCGAGAACTTTGGCGAACCGGGAATAACGGATTATCGAAATCCAAATCTCGCGGCTGTGATGAAAACATTTGGCTTTGTCCAGACTTTCGGGAGGGGGATTGCCATAGCGAAGAATGAAATGAATCGTAATGGTAACCCGCCAATGGAATTTGATGTCAATCAAAATGTTGTCTCATGCATTATAAGGAGGAAATAATGGCGCCGATATTAACATTTTTCAACAATAAAGGCGGCGTCGGGAAAACATCCCTTGTCTATCACCTGGCATGGATGTATTCGGAGATCGGTAAATGCGTAGTCGCGGCAGACTTGGACCCTCAGGCGAATCTGACAGCCGCTTTCCTGCATGACGATGAAATCGAGGGGATTTGGACAAGCCAATCCCCGGGCGAGACGATCTATAGTTGCGTCAAACCTCTCGCGGGCGTCGGGGATATAGCGGCGCCTCTGCTAAAGAATATTTCTTCAGGTTTGTACTTTTTACCTGGCGACGTAGCTTTATCCGGTTTTGAAGACGCATTGTCCGGCGTATGGCCTGACAGTATGGGGGATAATAACCTATACCGCCCCATGCGCATGTTATCCGCGTTTTGGCAAATCATGCAGATGGCGGCGGATCAGGTGCAGGCAGATATCATCTTGCTGGATATCGGCCCTAATCTTGGCGCCATCAATCGATCCGCACTTATTGCCACGAATCATGTGGTGATTCCGGTGGGCGCAGACCTTTTTTCCATACAAGGCTTGAGAAATCTTGGTCCCGCCCTGCGGGATTGGACAAGCCTTTGGGGAAAGCGGCTGGATAATTGGCATGGTAGCAAGGAATCAGAGGAATATCCTCAGTTTAAACTGCCGGATGGAGAAATGAAGGCGATTGGTTATATCTGCCAACAGATAGGCGTACGGCTTGACCGGCCTGTCCTTGCCTATGAAAAGTGGGCAAATAGGATCCCTTCAGTATATCGTGAAGCGGTATTGAATCGAAGTGATATGGAAGATATTAAGCTTGCCGACGACCTGTTTTGCCTTTCCACGATAAAGCATTACCGTAGCCTGGTCCCTATGGGGCAGGAGCACAATAAGCCGATATTCAAGCTGACGCCGGCAGACGGCGCCATTGGCTCCCACGCGAATGCGGTGGACGATGCAAGGAAGGATTTTTATACGTTAGCGTTGAAAATCCTGGAGAAGATGGGGATGTAGATAGCTAAGCTTGATCATTGGGAAGTGTAGGTGATACAACAGGGAGCCGCGAGCGGCTCCCTGTCTCTGTTACTTGGTATGTGCAGTTGTTATCGCGTAAGACTATTCAAGGTTGCAGACGATGGACTGACCGTCATTATTCCAGGTGACCGTGTAGCCAAAGATATCTTGCAGCAGCGCCCGGATGGGTACATACACGCGTCCGTCTTTGTTGATCGCCGGGAAGTCAATGGCGACTGTCGTGGTCGTGCCGGCCTTGGTC
>WRIW01000056.1 GCA_009782505.1 Clostridiales bacterium | reverse complement strand
GATGGGGCTCTGCCCCATCCCCCGTCGCTCCGCGCGGCTAAGCCACGCTACGCTCCATAAGCTGCGCCTGCCAGTCACCTAAGGGTGGTATATTCTGCAGGCTTGCCTATGCTAGATGGGGCTCTGCCCCATACCCCGTCGCTCCGCGCGGCTAAGCCACGCTACGCTCCATAAGCTGCGCCTGCCAGTCACCTAAGGGTGGTATATTCTGCAGGCTTGCCTATGCTAGATGGGGCTCTGCCCAAGGGGTTTACGACGCCGCAAATAACGCGGCGCCCAGCGCCCCGGCGTACTCAGGGTCTTGAGGTATGGACAGGTCGATCTCCGCGTTCGCTTTGAGCGCGTTTACAAAGGCGGCGTTTTTCGCCAATCCGCCTACCATCACGACCTTGTCCCACCTGGGAATGGTGATGTCGTTGACCACGGTGCTGGCGCGCACTGCCGCGCCTTCCGTCACCGCGATAGCTACATCCTTGGGGGATGCGCCCCGGTTTAAGAGCCCCAGCGCCTCCATATCCGCAAACACGACGCAGCCGTCGTTCACTACGGGGCTGTCCGGGCCGGGCCTGCTCAGGCCGCCCATCTCTTCCGGAGTCATCTCAAGCCGCCTGCCCATATAAGCCAGGAAGGCGCCGATGCCCGCCGCGCACTTCTCATTGACGACAAACTCGCCCATCTTCTCGCCTTTGATGGTAGCCATCAAGGTCTCGTCGGCGCCCGCGTCCATCACGGCCGTAGCGCCGGGGTACAGAAACCGCGCCGCCGTGCATGCCGCCAGAGGCTCGGTGATCCTGTCGTCCGCGAAGGCCACAGCGTGCTTCCCTTTTCCTGTGGCTACGACTTTTTCCACGTCCTTCTCGGCAATGCCCGCGCCGGACAGAGCCTGCTTCCAGGCCTGATCCACCGCGCCGGCCCGTCCGATACCGCCGGATTCTTCCGTAGCCCGGCCGATGACCTGTCCGTCCTTAAGGATCGCGATCTTGATGTTTTCACATCCTACATCTATACCTGCTGTAATCATCGTTGTATCACCTCGCTTTTCTTAATCGGTAAATGGCCTGAAGCCCTGGCTTTCCATCCAGTCGTCCAACTGGTCCAAAAAGCGCATTTCATCCATGTCGTTGCGGTCGCCGGGCTGGCTGCCTTCGTATAGCATGACGCTGTATCCGGCTTCACGAAGCTTCTTGGCCTGCTCCTTGCGGGTCAGGTTGCAGCCTACGCCGCTGCGCCACAGCCCCAGAAGGGCGCCGTCCGCCTGATAGGTCTGGGCGAACTCATTGAGCGCGTAGGGACGCAGGTATTCGTCCATCTTCCAGGTGTGGGGCCCTCGGGCTTCGATCCCCGCCCAGTAGCGGAAGATATCTTCCCGGGTCTCCAGCTTTGTATCCGATGGATAAGAAGGATATGCCCTTCCGGTGAAGCTGCCGTCCAAGTCCATCATGGGCGAGCCGCTCACATACTGGGAGCCGATGCAGACCGCGCCGTACTTCTGCTCCATGTAGCGGTAGTACTTCAGGTAGTGCCACGGTGGCGGATGAGCCTCCATCCAGCGGAACTGCTCGTTCCCCACGGCGGCGATATTATTCTGCACCCGCCACTCCACTTCATCCCGGAACATTTTCCAGAATCTCACGGTCTCATCCGGGTCGATCTTGGTCAGCATCCCCATGGTGAAGAAAGAATACAAATCTTTCGCCGTGAGGGGCGCCGGTATATGGCGCATGAAAGCGGACACGTCGCTCCGGTACTTTCCTACCTCGCTGCTGGATCGCATCATCTTGATGAGCTTCTCATCATCAAACTCCTGGTTGAAGATGCGCTCCATATCGTTGACCTGCTTGATGGTGCAGTAGGTCTTGTGGTCATACATCGCCAGCTCCCGGTCGGGATCTCTCTCGCCGAGATACATGCTGAAATCCAGCTGCCAGCGGGGTACCGGCGAGAAATCTTTCACCTGCTCGCCGCGCTTGGTATGAGAGTCGCAGACGCAGGGGATAGGCACGACAAACTGCCGGTAGGGGAACTTGCTGCCGTCGTCCTGGTAGCCCAGGAACTGCCCTCCCCAGCAGGTGTTGTTGTAGCCGCAGATCTCCCGGCCCCATCCGCGAACCTCGCAAGCCAGCCGACTCTTTCGCGCGAAGGAGTCGCTTTTCGCCGCGATCATGGAGCCGGCGGGATTGTCCTCGATGACCTGTACGGCGGGGAAGGCCAGGAACCATGTATTATTCCCCTGTCCCACCACTTTGTCCGTACGCTCGATTGACTTCTGCCACCCGGCTCTTAACTCTTTTGCCCTATTCCATGAGTCCAGGGGTTTGGTCTCCCATTTTTGTCCTTTTGCCATAAGAGCCCCCCCTATATCGTCATCGGCTGATGCCAGCCTACCAGACGGGTCAATCCCGGTCGCAGCATATTCATAAACGCCACAAGCCGCTGCTCGGTCTCTTCATAAGGCATCGTCATATCCCGCTCGAAGAAGTGGAAGGGGATGTTGCGCTCCCGAAGTATCTTCCATACGGCATAGTTGTCTGAGCCGTGGAGATGGCAGTAGATCTGCTTGGCGATGATCACGCCGTCTACATGGAAGTCCTCCGTCAGCTCGAAGATGTGCTGAGGCCGGCGGCGCCAGTTGTTGTCCTTGATGGGGTTGTGAGGCCGGCCCAGATAGCGCAGCGATAAAGCCATCAAGCGATCCTTCTGCAGGATGACTTCATTCCAATAGTAAGAGGTGCCGTTGTCCAGTTCGTCGATGACGATATTGGCGCCCAGCTCCTCCACCAGCTCTTCCAGGCTGGTATCGAAGGTCTCGCTGCCCAGAAGCATCAGCCTGATCCGGTCTCCCGCCGGCTTACGTTCTTCCAGCTCCTCGATGAATTTCTCAAGGATATCGTTCATCTCGGCCTTGTCCATCACCTGGCAGGCCAGAACGACGTTCATCGCTTCTGAGCCGAAGAGCACCGGTTGGTCGGCCCGCCTGAGTTCGGCGATCCGGCGCAGCAGCCTCCGGTTCGTGTTGTATACGTCGATGGCGCGATCCAGATCCGCATCGGTGATCTTATTTCCCGTCCACTCCTCCATCTTGCGGACGAATACTTCCAGCTCCGACCGCAGTACATCTTTTGATGTATAGGCGTCGGTGTAGTCCGGCAGGAACAGGTAGTGCTGGAACAGGTTGGGGTTAGTGTTTTTCGCCACTTCAAAGGCGTTGAACATCCATTGGCAGCCCTCTACGTTTACGATGCCGTCCACATAGTCATAGCGCCCTTTCAGGAACATATTGACCAAGTCGCTCGCCGGATAGCAGGAGGCGTAAACCCATTTGTCGGAGATGGTATCCGGCTCATGCTGAGCCAGCATCCTCACCGGCAGCACTCCCGCCGCGTAGGCGATCTCTTCGGGGAAGTAAGGCTCAAACCAGCCGATCACTTTACCGCCGGTCTTCGCTTTCCATGCTTTCGCGTACTCGTGCCGGTTTTCCACGAGTTGCTTAAATTTTTCCATCTTTGCCTCCTTTCTACGCTAGTAAAGCCGCGCCGATGGCGCCGGCCAGCATCGGGTCGTACTCGCTCTTCAGCGCCGACACCTTCAGCTCGCGTTCGATACGTTCGGTGACCCCCGGGTTCTTCGCCAAACCGCCGGTGAATCCCAGTTCTTTAAATACGGTGACGTCGCCTACATCCAGAGGCTGCAGCTTCCCGATGACGCCCAAAGCGCGCCACGCGATGGCGAAGAGATGGGACGCGTATACTTCGTTCTCCGAGAGGGGCTCCGCGCGGAAGTCCTGGCGGAATAAGCCCAGGGTCTCTGTGTCCGCGAACGCGTAACATGTGGTGCTTACCGGCTCCGGATCCACGTTGACGTCCAGAGACAGCTTGCCGATCTCCTCTACGGGTACCTTCAGGTAGTCGCACATCATCTCTACATTTCGGCCAAAGCCGGTGGCGCATTTGTCGTTCATCATGAAATCCCTTACCCGATCCCAGTCAAAGAGCCGGATAGCGGAGCAGGTCTGCCCACCCAGATTAACGACGGTGCGTACCTCAGGCCCATAGATGAAGCGGGCGCCTTTGGCGTGACAGTGAACCTCGTCGATGAATTTAGCCGCGTAGTCGGCATTGCGATGCCCCCAACCGGTGCATACGATCGCCCCGATATCCTTCAGCGTCATCCCGGAGTCGCCCATGGCCTGCGTTATGACAAGGTCGGCGGCCTTCTTGAAGTAGGCGCCGATACGGATATTGGCATATCCGAACAATTCCCCGTCGCAGAGGATGGCGGCCTGGGCGCTGGTGGTACCGACGTCCACCCCCGCCGTCACCTTTTCGGCTTTCTTCCAGTCGATCTCCTTGGATAACCAACAGGATTCGGGCCACTTCCAATATGTCTGACCCATGTCTTACATCCCTCCTTCTAACTTGTCTTGCCAGAAACATAGATCCTGTGTAACCTGCTGCCTTAACTAAAGCATGGTCCAGTCTTTCTCTTTCCAGTCGCTGACTTCTTCATCGTCGATGCTGATCATTTTATAGCCGACGATATTCTTTCGGGCCAGCACGGCGTGAAAATCTTCTTCCGCGCAAACCGTGCCAAATCTGCATACGGCATTGTACTTCATCCTGGCATAAACGATGTAGTGGTGTTTCATCTTCCATCAACTCCTTTCTTAAACTTAACAAGCTTTGGTTGCATTATCAGTACTAGGACTTCCAGGTCTGATGAGGAAGCCACCAGGTACCTGTGCTCCATTCGGCAAACTCCGTATCGTGTACATTATCTCTGATGACGAATGTGCGGAAACTATTGAAAAGCGGAATGACGACCATATTGTCCATCATAAACCGATGGACTTGCTCGACAAGTTCGCTTTGGAGCGTTAGTGTCGCTCTTGATTGGACGTAGGCAGGCCGCATTTCCTCAGCGGGCCGCCAGGTGCTTACGTTATACGCATAATCAGGATCCAGGGCCATACGGAAAGTACTCGTTGTACTCGCGGTATTTAATAATCCGGAAACAAACAAGCCTTCGAAGCCCTTTGAGTTGCGCATCTCGACCCCGGCGGCGGACTCCATGATCTCTATCCTTGCGTTGATGCCGACGTCTTCTAACATCTTCTGAATGATGACTACGGCGTCCTGATCCGTTGTGCTAATCGCAAAGAGCGACGTTGAAAATCCATCAGGATACCCGGCTTGAGCCAGTAATTCTTTCGCCTTGGCCGGGTCATAGGAGCAATAGTTCGCATTCGGTATATGCCCCTTGTACCCTTCGTACAGTATCTGCGTAGCCGGGTTAAGGATGCCGAAGCCTCTGGCGTCGCAGAGCGTCTGGCGGTCAATGGCGTAGGACACTGCCTGCCTGACTTCATATTTGGCATATGGGGAATCTTCGTTCCTGCTACTTGGGAAAAGGTTAGTCGGGCCGGATGCAAGCCTGGCGTCGGTATTCAATGGCGCGCCGGAATCTCTCAGGGTAGCGATCTGCTCTGCCAATGTACTATTCAGTACATCGCCTGCGTCATCCCCGGTCGACAGCATTGTGGCGTTTTGCGTCATAACATCCGTGATTTGAACTAACTCAACGCCGTCCAGGAACGGGTAGCCTTCTATCCAATAATTGTCGTTTCTCTCGTAGACTATACGGTAACCGGGAACCCTCTCTTTAAGCTTAAACGGACCGGTAGTCACCGGATACTCCCTCGCCTGCTCGACGCCGTTCTTATCATAGTTCTCTTTAGAAGCCAGATCGTACGCCTGGGAAGCCAGCATGTTAAGGATGGCATTTGAGTATCCGTCAAGAATCAACGCTACTTCATGCTCCCCCCGTGCCTCCGCGCCCAGGATCGCCGGGTTAAGATCCCCATGCTCCTTGGCTTTTGTGATATTCCACTCAACAACTTCGCCGGTGAGGGGGGAACCGTCGAGAAACTTTACATCTTTTCTTAGTTTAAACCGGATTTCACTATTCACTTCGTCCGGCTCAAAGGATTCGCACAGCCAGGGAACGATTTCTCCGCCAGTGGTCTCTCTGACTAATCCTTCTCCGGTGGGGGTCAGCGTAGTTTGATCCGATATCTGCATACATTCAAAGGGCAACCCGATCTGCATTCGCGTATCTCCGCCGATGAGTCTTAGTATACCGCCATACTTCTGGCCTTGTGGCCCTGTCGGCTCAGCCGGCGTCGTGGTACTTGGCGAAGCAGGCGCGGACGAGCTTGGGCTGCTTGGGGCAGATGAACTTCCCGGCGTCGTCGGAGCAGCAGGCGCAGCTGAGTTTCCGCCTCCGCATGCGGCCAGCGCGAAGAGCAGCGTCGTCATTAATAGTAGAGCAATACCTTTCCGCATTATAAATATCCCCTCCCTTTCTGAACAAAGTCAACACAAAACAATTACCTAAAGTATAGTACACTTCCTCACGCTTTACAATAGAAATTGAAGCTATGTGAAATGCGAATACCGAATACCTAAGGTCAAGTTTTCACGCTCATGCGGAGTTAAGGTTTTCACCCTTAGCCACTTGCCTTTTTCCACATGGAGTACTATAGTGAGCTTGTATTAAGCCGCGTCTGCGCTTTTCAAATGAGAATCGCCGACAAAGAATTAAGGAGGTTGATTTACTTGAAGAAGATTATTTCCCTGAGTATGGTCGCAGCACTGCTACTCCTGATGGCGGCATGCGGCGGCGGGTCAGCTCCTCCCCCTGCTGAGCAACCGACGTCTTCCCTTCCTCAACTGGAGATACAAGACACCCAAAGCACTACCGCGCCTGAGGCCGTGCAAGTGCAAGATGTGGCCACCGACGCCGATAAATATGGCGGCGTCATAAAAATCATTGACACCGGAGACCTGAACGAACCGATCGGTACCCCTTGGGACGCCATAGCCGGGCGTACTTTCCATAACTGCTACGCGGAAAACCTGGCTATCATTGTATTTGGTGGTTTCTATGAGCCCGGCTTGGCGGAAAGCTGGGACATCGATATGGATAAAAAGACCATCACCTTCAAATTGAGGGAAGGCGTCCGGTTTACCGATGGTTCACCTTTTAATGCCGAAGTCATTAAGTGGATCTTTGAAGCTTGGGCGGAAGACGGTAAAGGCAATGAAGATATAAAACCTGAGAATATCAGAGTGATCGACGAGCATACGGTGGAAATCACTTATCTCAACTGGCAAAACGTATTGTTTGAGACCTTTTGCATGAAGAATCTGGGCATTATATCGATGGAAAACTTTTTGAAGAACGGCAAGGAGTACGCAAAACAAAATCCCGTAGGCACAGGCCCGTTCAAGCTGAAGGAGTTCAACC
>WRIW01000055.1 GCA_009782505.1 Clostridiales bacterium | reverse complement strand
GTCCACAGCGCCAAGGGCGGTCAGGCGGGGTACGCTGGCTATATACGCCAGGCATAAGGCGGATAAGCAGAAAACCGGAAGCCCGGTCCAAAACCTGCGCGCCGCGGGAGTCTTATGGCGGGTGCGCGGCTCCCGGAAAGGATTTTCTTTACCGGGATAACGATAGAAGCGCCTGGGGATAAGCCAGGCAAAAAGCAGGCACAGGGCGAAAAACAACAGGTTGAAGATGAGGCCGGGCTCCATGCCGAGCCCCAGCTTGCCGGCTATGGTGAAGGCGGGGCCCATGTTGAAGACGTCAAAGGGGATGGCGGGTTCGCTTCGGTATAAGAGCTTGTAGTAGTTCACCGTGCCGATGAGGTTGACGATGCTTCCATAGATGGCAAAGGGGATGACGGGGCGGTAGAAAAACGCCCTGATCAGGCCGTACACGCAAATCAGCGCGGCGACCCCGGCGAGGAAAAGCTCGTTGTGGCTCTTCACCCACTCCAGTACCGGGCCCGTCCCCCCCAGGTTGCAGCGCTCCAGGATGATGAAGCCAAAGAGAGCGGCGCTTATGTACTCGAGCGCCCGCAGCGCCCATTGGGCCGGCACCCGCGTGATCAAACCGCGTTTATCCATCAGCCCCCCGCCCCTTTGGCGCCCCGGGGCATACCCGCCAGGATATTGACGTCGTTTGACCAAATCAGCCTTTCCCGCATACGGTCTCGCCTGAGGGCAAGCTGGACCAGCTCTTCCGTCATCTGCCGGAAGGATTTCCCCTGGGCTTCCCACAGATAGAAGGCAAGGGAGCCGGGTATGGTATTCAACTCGTTGACGTATACCTTATCGTCTTCATTATTCAACAGGAAATCCACCCGGACCACGCCGCCGCACCCCAGAGCCAGGAAAGCTTTCTGAGCCAGGGCTTTGATTTCTTCTTCCTTATCCTCATCCAGCTCCGCCGGCAGCCTGCGCAGGGAGCCGCTCATGCCTTTTCCGCCGCCTTGCGCGCCCCCCTTGATACCAGCCGCCTTGCCCACTGGCTCACCGCCGCCCTGGTACTTATCCCGGTAGCTGAGTATCTCCCCGGTGGACAGGGGCTCTTCGCAGGCCGAGGCTTCCGTATGCTCTCCGTCTCCCATGACGGCGCAGTTGATCTCCCGCATGTCTGTCAGCATGGGCTCCACAAGTAGGCCTTCCGCGAAGGAGGCCGCCAGCTCTATGCTGTCCCGCAAGCCCTCCCTGTCGTGGGCGGGGCTGATGCCCACGCTGGAGCCCAGATTGTTTGGCTTCACCATCAGCGGATAGCTGTGGAAGGCTTCCACGGCGGCGAGAGCTTTATCCGGGTCGGCTTGGTACTCCGCGCTTCTGAAGTAGTAGCCGGGCAGTACTGGCAGGCCGGCGTTTTCCAGTATAAGCTTCGCGACCCGCTTATCCATGCCGCTTGCGGAGGCGCCTACGTCCGAGCCCACGTAAGGCAGGCTAAGCATCTGGAAGAAGCCCTGCAGGCTGCCGTCCTCCCCGTTGGTCCCGTGGGTCACGGGAAAGGCCAAATCCAGGTCGGCGACGATAGGCTTACCCAGCATACCCGCCGGATAGCGTACGAGATGGACTTTGCCCCTATCCCGGATAAGAGTCACCCGCCTGCTGCGGCCGAGGAGGGAGGGCAGGTCGCGGTAGGCGGCGGGCGTAAGCAGATCCGGGCCCGTATACATCTCATTATCTTTGCTGATGTATACCGGGATGATTTCGTACTTTTCGTCGTCCATCGCCGCCGCCGTCTGGGACGCGGTGATCACGGAGACCTCGTGCTCGACGCTTTTGCCGCCGAAAAATAAGCCGATATTGATTTTCATCCTATTCCTTTTCCTTTCCGCAGCTACTATAAATAGTTATCCGGCAAGTCGTTTTCCAGCAGTACCGTGACCGGGCCCTCATCCTTACTCAAGGCGGCAGCCAGGCTGCCGGCTTTCGCCAGGGCGTCTTGTATATCCGCCGCGATGTAGACCATCTCCCGGGCAAAACCGGCGCCTAAGGCGCCCGCCTCGATGGCGGGGGCGCGGCTCTCCCCCACGATGATGATATAGTCGCAGCAAGCCGCCGCCAGGGCGCCTAACCGGCGGTTCAGCTCCTCCTCCCGCTGGGCCAGCTCCACCATCCCCGGCGTGACCAGTATCCGAAAGCCGGGGAAGCCTCCCAGGGTCTCCAGAGCCTGAGCCGACCCTTCGGGATTCGCGTTGAAGGCGTCGTCTATAATTTGGAAGTCCGGCCCCGGCGGTAATAGCTGCAGCCGGTGGGTTACAGGCTCAAGCCGGGCTATGAGCCGGGGGAGCTTGTCCGGGGCGAGTCCCAGCTTCACCGCCACGGCGGAGGCGGCGACGATGTTGAGGACGTTGAGCCTGCCCAGCAGCCTGGTTTGGCAGCTTACGGCGCCACCCCCGGCAAAGCAGAGGTCGAACCGGGAGCCGGAGGGCCCCGACCGGATATCCGCCGCCCAGACGTCCATATCCCGCCCCTCCTCCGGCCCGGAAGTCCCATAGCGCACCGTCGGCTGGGACAGTTCCCTGGCGCGGATGTATTCGTTGTCCGTATTCAGAAAGATCAGGCCCTCCCCGCCCACGGCTTCCGCCAGCTCGTACTTGGTGCGGATGATGTTGTCCATAGTGAAGAAAGTGTCCAGGTGCATCTCGCCGATGGACGAGATGATCCCCATGGACGGCTTCACCAGGTCGCAGATCTCTTTGATATCGCCTGTTTTCTTCGCCCCCATCTCTACGACAAACACCTCATGGGTAGCCGCCAGCTTCTCCCGGATGGTACGCACGACGCCCATGGTGGTATTATAGCTCTCCGGGGTGGCCAGCACCCCGAAGTCCAGGCTCAGCAGCTGGCTGAGGATGTTTTTCGTACTGGTTTTGCCGTAGCTGCCCGTTATGCCGATCACCTTGAGCCCCGGCCGCTCTGCCAGTATCCTCTTCGCGTCCCGGACAAAGCTGTCCGCCACGGCTTTCTCCAAGGGCTTGTTGACGGTATTTGCCGCAAGTACGACCAGGTAGGCGGCGATATTCAGGTAAGCCAGCCAGAAAGGCAGGGTCCACCAGAATGCCGCCCGAAATACGATCAATAGAAACAGGAGAAAAAGCAGGCACAGCAGCCCGGCGCAGGCCAGCAGCCGCCGCGCCCTCCACGTATAGACCAGGGCTTTCTTGTCCGTACTCTTCTTCCTCAGCGCCGCCAGAACGAAAAACGCCGCCCCGCTCAGGATGAGGTAGAGCTCCAGGGGCAGCAGGTTGCGCAAGACAAGCAGTACCGCCAGCAGGCAAAGATAGGCGCAGAACATATAGGCGTACTGGGCTCTGCCGGCCCGGCGGCCCTTCGCCCACTTCAGGAAGCGGTCGTTGTAGTAGCTATTTAGCTGCATCATGTGCAGGCATTGGCGCAGGTTGCCCCAATAGTACAGGGCAAAGCCTACGGCCAGTATGGCAAGCGCCAAGGGAAACACAAGATGACCCCCTGTCAGTGTTCCAGAAAATAACACAAAGTCGCCAAAAACGACGGCAGTTGATCCAGGTAGGAGTAATGCCCCGCCGGCGAGAGCACCACAAGCCCGGCGTCGGGTATAGCCTTCTCCATCTTCCGCCCCATCGCCAGGGGCGTGTCCTCGTCCTTGTCCCCCCAGAAAATCAATGTGGGGACTTTGATGAGGGGCAGGCAGCGGCTCAGGTCTTCTTCCAGGAGCAGGCTCATCGTCCTGCGCATAAGAGGCGACGCCAACCTGTAGTCCGCCGAGCCCGCCTCGGCCAGCCAGTCCCGGACCAGGGGCGCGAGAAGCTTGCCCAGCACAGGCGCCCCCAGCAGCTTCTTTCCGGCTTTATAGCCGTATACCTTCGCGTACCACGCCGGTCCGCGCTGCGGCCTGAGCCCCGCGCTGTCGATGAGGATAAGCCGCTTCAGCCCCCCCTTATACAATGAAGCCCACTTGATGAGGATGCGGCCCCCGTGGCTGTGCCCGCAGGCGAAGTATGGCCCGACCGATAAGCCCAGGGCTTCGATGAAGCTTTGGATGAAAAACGCGTAGTCCCCCGCCGTCCAGGGCTTGCCCGGCTCGCCGGTCTTGCCGGAGCCGGGCAGGTCCGGGGCGATCACGCGGTACCGGCCTTCTAAAGCCCCGACCACCGGGGCGAAGCTCTCCTTGCTCGCCCCCCAGCCGTGAAGCATCAGCAGCACGGGCTTATCGCCCTCATCCCCGGGCGCCGTGTCCAGATAGCAGACTTCCATATCCGATAACCATAAGCTCGATTCCATCCGCCCTCTCCTTCCGCCGCGCCGCTATGCCGCTTCCCCAAGGGGCATTTCTTATCCGGTCATACTGTGCCGGTTACGTTGACCAGAAAAGCAAAGTCGGCGCTGTAGGGGAATATCCCGTCCAGTACGCCCCTGACGACGATCCGGTGGTCGGAGATGCCGATGGGATGGCAGGAAGTGATGGTCAGGCAGGAGTACCCGGCCGTGCGTATCATGCTCCAGTCGTCCTGCTCCACCACCACGCAGAATTCCCAAAGATAACGATAGACCGCTTCCTCGTTATAGAGATAAAGGTAGTCTCCCTCTTGTAGGCGGTCGATATAGTAAAAAGGCGCCTTGTCGGTGATGACGCCGTTTCTTCTGGTATTGCGGTGCCCGGCCATGGAGGTGTTCCGGTTGCCCTCACCGGGCAGCTGGGCGTAATCGTAGAGCCCCGCGCCCATCAGGCTTAGTATCTCGGCAGTGGTGCCGTCGTAGACCGGGCAAGTGAGGTTCAGCTCAGGAATGACCAGGGTCAGGGATGTGTCCGCGTAAGCTTGCCTTTCTTTGGTGATGACCAGGCTTCCCACCGGCAGGCCGGATGCGGCGGGCCCTTCTTCCGAAGCCGGCGCCTCCGCTTCCGACTCAGGGATGAGAAGCACAGGCGGCGGTTCCTCATTCGGCGCTTCTTTCGGCGGGGAGGCGACGGGTATCGGATCCGCCTTCCGGCTCAGATAAGGCCAAAGGTTTTGGAAAGCCATAAGGCCGCCCGCCACGACCAGCAGGCAGAAGAAGGCAAACAGGATTTTTCGCTTTACGCTCATTTTACCCAACCTTTCAGGATGCGCTTAGATATTTCCGGAAAATATCCATGAGCTCCGGGGTCTCGTCCACGATATACGACCGGCTGACATTGCCCTCCCCGTCATAGTCCCTGGAGTTCCACCAGACGGCCGCCTTTATCATGTCCATCCCCCGGATGTGCTCAAACATATCGGCTACCCACTTCTCCTTATCTCCGCCCATACTCGCCGAAGCGAACTCCGTTATCATGAGGGGCTGGCCAAAAAGGCGAAGATACCTGCTGTACAAGCCGTCGTAGAGTTCGTCGAACTCCTGCCATCTCTCACCTACAGCCTGGTAATATGTGCCGGTATTGTACGCCGTAAGCCCCACGACATCAACATACGCGTCGCCGGGATAATACATCAGTTCGTTGTTCCATTTGAAGTCCGGATAAGAACGCCCGTTCGGGTTCCAGACCCATATGACGTTTCGCGCCCCTGCGGCTTCGAAGAATCCGTAGACATAACGGTAGAACGCGATGAAGATTTGCGTGTCTTTCGACGTATGGTAAGCGGAATATGCGCACCAGTCGCCGTTCATCTCATTACCCAGCCTGAAGAGGACAGGGCAGCCGGAATCCGCCACCGCTTCCGCGTAATCCTTCAGGAACGCGTCGTACTCGCCGTTGAGCACATCGTAGACCATATTACCTTCTTCATCTCCATTATCGGAGGTTTGCAAGGTGAGTTCAAGTACTTTTCCGCGGTCCCGGGCGAGGGTAAGCTTCTGCCTTAGGCCTGTATGCCCGGTTTTGTTCTGGAAGTGCGTATAATCTAAGAGTATGGGAAACTCGTAGCCGAAGGTCTCTTCGTAAAACTCCAGGCGCGAGTAGTCCAGCCAGTTCGAGCGGGGCTCGAAGAATCCCCAGGTAAGCGGCGCTTCCGGGCCGAAAGCCGCGGCATAGAACTCCGCCGTCTCTTCATTCCAGTCACGGGCCTCAAGGTCTACGGGTTTGGTCTTTTCCACGGAAGGGGGAAGGGCGCCGGGCTTGAAGACGGAGAAGCTCCGGGCGAGGTATTCGTAGTCTTCCGGCTCGAATACAGGCGTATCCGCCTTGAGAAATATCGTGTAGACATAAGGGCTGCCGGGCAGCTCCATGCAGACGTAGTAGTTCTTGTCCTCCGCGACCCGGGCCAGTTTGTCCCTGGACCATGCTATGACGGCGGCGTTGAACTTGCCCAGACGTTTGCTCCGGATTGAGAACTCAAGGCGGTGGTCCGCGCGATTGTCGAGAAAGCGGTTTGAGTAGTTAAGGTAAGAAGCCTTGCCGACGCCCCGGGTATCCTGCTTGTATATCTCTATCCTGCGGCCTTCGCCTTCCAGGACGGCGCAGAGGCCGGGATACGGCATATGGACGCTCATCCCTTTGTCTACGCTAAGGCTGTAGCCGTCTACATGGTTCGTAAACAGGTCGTAAGCGCCGGCGTCGCTCAGCGTGTAAAGCGCGCTGCCATAAGCCGCCCGGGGCGCGCCGCTGAAGGTCGCTATCGCCATCATTACCGCAACCGGTATAACCATCGCCTGGATCATGGTTCTTTGACGATACATGGTCATCCTTCCATCTCGATGACCGACCCCGATGAGATTTCCCTGATCTCCGCCCCGGCGGCTTCCAGGCGGCTCAGGCCCTGATCCCCGGTACAATGCCCCAGGGCGAGGAGCCTGATCCCTTCCTCACGCATATAGGAGACGGTCTTGTTTACGCGCTCGTCGCCGCTGTCTTTGAGATGTATGCCGCCGATGACGGCATAGATGGGTTTCCCCACGCGTTTTTTTATCGCTTCGCAGATATTCACGATACCCGTATGGGCGCAGCCGGTGATGACGGCTAGGCCATCCGGCAGGTCGGCTACGAGAACTTGTTCGTCGGCAAAGGTATCCGGCATGTATCGTCCGCCGTTGAGCACGAGGAAATCATTGGGCTCGTCCTCAAAATCCGCGCTGCGGGCGAAGCCGGACAGGATGTACACGCCGTCCATGAGGGCAAAGGTATCTGTCAGGGGAAACACAGCCGCTACGTTCTCGATCCGAAGGAACTCTTCATTGAAATCGTTGCCGATATACTTCAGGCATTCCCCTTCCTTCTTGAACTTCTTTTCAAAGAAGCGCGGGTTCATGATGAGTTGGAATTTCTTCCTCGTACTCGCGCATAAGGTGCGTATGCCCCCGCTGTGGTCGCTGTGCCCGTGGCTGAGTACGACGAAGTCCACTTTGGACAAGTCCTTGTCCAGGGCGTCGGCGTTGTCCATGAAGCTTTCCGACGCCCCCGTGTCCAGCAGGAT
>WRIW01000054.1 GCA_009782505.1 Clostridiales bacterium | reverse complement strand
TGGGCCTCGCAAGGTATAAGGAGTTCCTTGCCTTTCTGTCGGGATACATCGACCGGACCGCCGAGATGACGGCGAAATCCCTCTACAATGTGGTACTGATCAATGAGCATGGTGTGAACCTCGACCAGTACATTGACCTGCTCTACGGCTTATACGCGGCGAAAGAGCAACTCCTGGAGTACGTGATGATCAAAGGCGATATGGACGACGCGCGGTGTACGGATAAAGAGACGCGGTTTGTCTATGTCATCGAAGATAAGTGGAAGGTAGGCGATAGCGACGAATACTTCCGCGCTTCGGACGAAGTGAGGGTGTTGAAAAAAATACGGCGCAGCGTCAATATCTACGTCACGTCCATGAAGCAGGCGGACTACCAGAAGCTATCCGCCCTGGACAGCTTCGAAGCCGCCTTTCCCCACGCCTTTACCATCGATAAGCTGACCACAGAAGAAAAAATCGAGTTTATCCGCTCCGTAGCCGGGGAGTATGGCTTCACGGTAGATACGGACGGGATGGCGGGGAGCCGGATGATCGGCGCCGCGACGGTAGACAAGCTGGAAACGGCGATGCGCAAAGCCGTGCAGCGGAAGCTCACCGCGAAAGAAAAGCGCTTCGAGATCAAGCTGTCCGACCTGGATATGAAAGCGAAGAAGATCAGGAAAATCTCGGCGCTGGACGAGCTGGAGGGTCTGATCGGGCTGGATAATGTGAAGAAAACGGTGAAAGAGATCGTGACCTTCCTGAAAAGGCGGGGCAGAAGCGCGGTCCCCTGCCTGCATATGGCCTTCCTCGGGAATCCGGGCACGGGGAAAACCACCGTCGCCAGGATCATCGCCCGCATCTTCGCGGAGGCGAGGATCACGAAGAAAGACTTGCTCGTGGAGACGGACAGGGGCGGCCTGATCGGGCTGTACGTGGGGCATACCGCCAGCAAGACGGCGAACAAGATCGAGAGCGCCATGGGCGGCGTGCTATTTATCGACGAAGCATACTCCTTATTTGTCGAGGATAAAATCGATTACGGCAACGAAGCCGTGGCTACCCTGGTCAAGGCTATGGAAGACCGCCGGGACGAGTTCGTGTGCATCCTTGCCGGCTACACCAGGGAAATGAACGCGATGCTGGATATGAACCCGGGCTTGCGGGACAGGATACAGTTCTACATCGAGTTTCAGGACTATAGCGAGCCTGAGCTTTTGGCGATATTCGAGAAGCTTTGCAAAGACAACAAGTACAGGTTGACGGAGCCCGCCGTCGACGCCCTTCGAGCCGGATTTGCCCGTATCGTAAATGCGAAGTCCCAGAATTTCTCCAACGGGCGGCTAGTGCGGAAGGTGTTTGAGCGGATGCGCATCAAGCAGGCGATGAGGACGGAGAGCAATACGATCACCGACGCCGACGTCGATGAAGTATTCGCCGAGAAGGATATCGTCGCCCTGCTGGGGGAGAGCCGCGGGGGTATCGGTTTCCGCGCCGCGGGATGAACCGGGGAATCGTCTTGAGAATGATGAATCGGAGATAGGGCGGCGAAGGAAAGAAGGCGGTGAGTAAACGATGAAGAAGAAAAAGGCGAATGTGATACAGTTGACGAAAGAGACGCCGGAAGCCCGCAAGACGCGGGTTTCTTCCGGCGTTAGGTTTCGCGCCGTTACTTTTAAGAGCAAAAAGAAGCGACTGCTGGAAAAGTACGCGCGCAACGAAACCGAGTAGCTGCGCTGATGCGCCGAGGTTTGCGAAGGTATGTCAAAGCGCGGTGATTTATAAGCAATGGATTGAACGGCTTCGCCTTCCAGATAAGCAATCGCAAACCTGGCAAATCCGTGGGTGTGACATGGAAGTCGCACCAGACGGAATGCGACACGACGTCGCGTTGTAGTCGTTAGGATTCGCATCGAACGATTGCTATATCTGGTCGAAGCTGTGAACCATCGCTTATAAATCACCACGCTTTGAGATCCTACCCCTGTTCTGTAACCGCTGATGAATCGGAAATGCCCTTGAAAAAATCCCGGAATCCGGTATGATGATTCATAGAAAAAGAATATACGCAAGGGGGCGTCTATATGCTAACGCCGGAAATGAAGGAGCAGTACAGAGATGTCATCGATCAACTCGAAGAGCTTTCCACGGGCAACCTGTCGGACGCTATGGACAATCTTGGCCTGCAGCGGGGCGTGATCACGGGGCTGCGTATGCTCACACGGTCGGACAAGAAGCGCGTCGTCGGCTTCGCGTACACGATGAAGCAGATGACAAGGCATCAGGCCTCGGAGGGCAGGAAGCTGGCCAAGCATAGCGAAGCCATCAACAAGCTGGCGGCGCCGGGGGATGTGCTGGTCATCGACGCGGGGGGCAGGACGGACGTGTGCAATGGCGGCGGCTTGCTTGCGTTGCGGGCGAAGACCAGGGGCCTGGCGGGCTTCGTCGTCAACGGAGGCTACCGGGATATCGACGAAATCAATGAATTCGGCTTTCCCATATTCGCGAGAGCAGCCACGCCGGTGCGCAGCACGCCCGACCTGGAGACCGTTGGCTTTGAGATACCGGTGGAGATAGGCGGCGTCCAGATACGGACAGGCGATATCATCGTCGCCGACGGCGACGGGGTGGTGGTCGTCCCGATTAAGCTTGCGCGTCCTATATTGGATGAGGCGCGGTCAATCGCCGAAAACGAGCAAAGCCTTTTCCGGATGGTCCGCGAAGGTATGGATTTTGAAGTCGCGTACAGCAAGGTGAAGCTGTAAGGCTGAGGTCGCAGTAAGGGGCTGCCGCAGAGCCGTGGCTGCCGTGGCTGTAGCAGGCGGATACCGCGAAGCAGCCGCGGAGGCCGCTGTGGAAGGTTCGGCTACGGTCAACGCGGCGTCAGGCTGCGATAAAGCTCCTCTGTGGCTAGGGCGATCTTTGTCACCGCGAAATCGTTGCCGCCCGGGAATAGGTAGAGGGTGTCGTCGTTCGTATTCAGATCGACGCAGTCCCCCCTGCCCATGTAGTCATACTCGATATGGCAGGAGTACAGCGACTGGACGGTCCAGTTGAGGCTGAATGTCTCCCCTTCATAGGCGCCGGTCAGGGTGAAGCCATCCATGTTGTGGGTCAGGCGGCCGGGTTCGTCGAAGGTGATGAAGCCCTTCGCGTTGGGGAGGGACTCGATACGCACCTCCGCCTCGAAGGAGTAGGCGCCCTCCGCCACTTCCCGGTGGACATTCGCCCGCTGCCATTCGTACCAGTCGGGGATGTGCGGAAACTCCGTCTCCCCGCTCAGGGCGCGGAGCTGGCCCAGCTCGCCCATTTCCCAAGATTTGCCGCAGTGCCCGCAGCGGAGTTCGCTCCCGGCGGAGGCCATCCTGTACTCGGTATGGCAGGCGGGGCATTGGTACAGCACCTTATGCAGCCCTTCGGCGCGCTTTTTGTTCTTCACAGGTATGCCCCTGTCCTTTTGCCACGCGAAATCATCATATTGAAATACATCGGCCATCTTTTCGTTGATTTCATCCACGGTCAAGGTCTGGGTCTCTTCCTGGGTAAACAGGAGCCTCATCTCGGACTCCACCGGCTTGACCCCGCGGCTGCCCACATTCCAGTAAGGGGAATTGATATGGTGGCCGTGCATGATGAAGGTTACCACCGGGACGTTCATCTTCTGAACCATTTTGCCCAGGGAAGCCGGCAGTACGGAAGCCGTGCCGCACAGGGAGTACCGCGCTTCGGGAAATAGCACGACGATATCGCCGTTGTTGCGGGCGTGGAGCATATTTCGCACCGGGCTGATGGTCTTGGCGAACTTGCGGTTGCAGATGCCCCCCACCGCCCGGAGCAGCCATTCCCTGCGGATGAAGCCGTCGATGGCCACCACATAGTTGGCCCGGTGGGGGAAGATGGCCGTGGTCATGATCATAAAGTCCATGAAGGAGTTGTGGTTGCATAGCAGAAAGTACGGCGGTTTAATATCCGCCGGAAAATTTGATTTATCGACCCGGGCCCTGTGGGCGAAAGCCTTCGGGAAGCTGAGCAGCCAGGTCACCAAAGATAATATCCGCCACTGACGGGCAGGGCGGCGATTCATATCGAAACGATAGAAATTTCCAATCATGGCCCATCCATATCTTTCTTGAAATCCGGATAGGTGATTATCTCATGTTTGCGCCCATTAGTAAATCTTAAATATAGGTGTCCATGAGCTTTTTAAAATCGGCTTTGCCGGAAGCGTTCCTGGCATATGCGTTTGCGCTGCCTTTTACACCGCCATTTTTGGTGTCCGCTTCTTCCACGGATTTAATGATGTCGCTGAACCTGCGGTTCGATTGATCCCCGGGGTCTTCGCCGGCATAACGCTCGTTACTAGGCGCGGGCTTGACCGCGGTCCCGCTCAGAGGCGTGTACCGGATCGCGTTTCGCATGAAGATACCGTTCACTGATGAATAGTTGAACATCCTGTTCCCTCCTGTTTGACGCCGGTCATTTGGATTACCTGAACCCATTGTAAGCGGCGGCGGTTACGGAGAGGTCACACTGGGCAATAAAGTGGATAAAATTAATCAAGTATATCATCGTTGTGATTTGAAACTGTGACCAATTCTGTGACCAATTCTGTGACCGATGTTGAAAGAGCGCCGGATAGATGATAAAATGCTGGCAGTATCACATGAATTGATCCTTTTGAGATATAAGCAAGAGGAGGGCGCCCCATGGCTGAAAATCAAGGAAACGCGGCCGCGCGCAAACGTCCGGTGCACTACCAGCTGGTGAATGCGTATGATGAACTTGTGCAGAACGCGGTTCGGGACGTGATGGCGAAAACCGAGATGTGCCAGTGTGAAAAATGCTTTCTCGATATCTGCGCTATCGTTTTTAATCAGGGCTATACCCATTTCGTGAATACCAGGGAAGGCCAGCTGCTGAAGAAGATACCATCCATGAATCTTGGCAATCAGGTGGAGATGATGGTGCAGGTGATGCATGCCCTGAAGCTGGTGAAGAATTTCCCCCACCACGATGCGGACGACGCCGTCGACGCCGCGGAAGCCGGCGGCTGCTGACAAAAGGGCGCAAAAAAAGCGGGTGAAGGGAATCGCTCCGCTCGCCAGGGCGCAAAAAGAGCGGGTGAAGGGAATCGAACCCTCATAGCCAGCTTGGGAAGCTGGAGCTCTGCCACTAAGCTACACCCGCAGTTTCGGCTTGCGTACAAACCATATCGGCGCGTACGGAAGCCCTTTGCATATTGTATCCCCCGAAAGGGACGCTGTCAATCACCAGTTCGCGCCGCTTTTGCGGCTGCTTTCGCGCCGCCTTAGCGACGAGCCCGTCGGATGTGAATTGCCAAAGCGCCCGCCCGCTGGTATACTATATGCGGGGCGCGCCGCTTTTGGTCAAGGGTGCAGCTCATCATTGACAATCTGTTTCCGGAAAGGATGGGATGCTATTGTTGTACAGGGATTTTGGCAAACTGGATTGGAAGGTTTCGTCTCTCGGCTTCGGCTGCATGCGCCTGCCCATTGACCAGAGCGAATCCGGCAGCGGAAATATCGACGACAAAGAAGCGATGCGGATGGTTCGCCACGCCATCGACCAGGGCGTGACCTATCTTGACTCTGCCTACCGCTATCACAACGGGGGCAGCGAGATATTTGTCGGCAAAGCCCTGAAGGACGGCTATCGTGACAAGGTCAAGGTCGCGACCAAGGCGCCTATGCCGCTGATCAAAACCGCGGCGGATTATGACCGGATACTGGACGAGCAGCTCAAGAAGCTGGATATGGATTATATCGACTACTACCTGTTCCACGGCCTTGGCAAGAAAGGCTTTGAGCTGATCAAAGAGCAGGATATATTCGCCCACGCCGAAGCGGCGCAGAAGGCGGGGAAAATCGGTCATCTCGGCTTCTCCTTCCACGAGACCTACGATTCCCTGGTGGAGATCATCGACGGTTATAATAAGTGGGCTCTGTGCCAGGTCCAGTACAACTTCATGGATACCGAATACCAGGCGGGCACTAAGGGCGTACAGTACGCGGCGTCGAAAGGCTTAGCCGTTGTAGTCATGGAGCCGCTCAGGGGCGGCAAGCTGACCAGGCCCATCAAGGAAGTGAGCGATTGCCTGGAGCGGCACGGCTACAAAGGGACGATGGCCGACCTGGCTTTGCGCTGGGTATGGAACCAGCCCGAGGTATCCGTCATACTCAGCGGTATGAGCACGATGGATCAGGTGGTAGAGAACCTTGCCACCGCGGACAACTCCGCCCCGGGCAGTATGAGCAAGGATGAACTGGCCCTCGTCAAAGAGCTTGAGGCGGTATACAGGCGCCGGACCGGCATACCCTGCACCGCTTGCGGGTACTGTGTGCCCTGCCCTCAGGGGATAGATATTCCAGGGGTCATTCGTTACTACAATGAAGGCACGATCTACGACGCTTTCGACGACGCGAAGAGGGCTTACAATATGTTTGGCGGCGCGGCGGGAAAATGCGTACAATGCAAAGAGTGCGAAGAGAAGTGCCCGCAGTCCGTACCGGTCAGCGAGTGGATGCCGAAGATAAAGGAAATATTCGAACCGGCATGATAATGGGGCCGGTAGCGAGGTCGGCAGCCCGTGTGACCGGCTGCCCGCCCTCTTGCCCCGGGGGCAAGCATATGATATGATCGGGTTCAGAAATCATTCAGCTTGGGGGCTAGCCCCCGGGCTTAAGGAAAGCGTGGGATGGAAGATGGCGACAAAGCATATCAAAACGATCACTAAGCGGAATCTGGCGGCGACCATTAAGACCGGCGGCTGCGGCGAGTGCCAGACCTCGTGCCAGTCCGCATGCAAGACCTCTTGCACCGTGGGCAACCAGGTTTGCCGTAAAGAGGCGTAGGGTCTTGTGTAGCGTCCAGCTATTTCGTGGACGCTGCACTAGTATGCGGCCGCGGGCGCGGATACGTCCCGCGGATCCCGGTGAGATGCGGGGTCAGCCCCGTGCGGCGTCAAACCAAGCTCCCGCCCGATCTGGATTTTATGATCGAGCGGGGGTTTTTTTCTATAAGAAATCCATCAGCCGGGCGCCGGGGCGGCGCATTACCGGATACGAAGGAGATAAGCGATGAAGTATGCGGACGATCTGACCCACATGTTTTCTTTCGCCGGGACGTTTATTCTGCTGGACGTCAACAGCGGCGCCGTGCATCAGCTGAGCGCCGCGGCATATGAGCTGGCGTGCCTGTGGCGCGATACCGGCTGCGACCTGAGGGATCTGCCGGCAGCGGCGGAGCGCGCCCGCGAAAGGCACAGCCAGCCGGCGGAGGCAGCTGCTGCAGCCCCGGCGGCGGTAGCACCAGCGGCGCCAGCACTAGCAGTCCCGGCGGCGGCAGCAACATCGGCGGAGGCAGCTGCAGCAGCCCCGGAGGCAAGCTCCGCGCTTTCAGCGGCGGCCCCCCCCCAGATCCCCGTGGTATGCGGCGGGGGGGGGGGGGCGGCCGGCGGCGGAGTGCCGGCGTTGG
>WRIW01000053.1 GCA_009782505.1 Clostridiales bacterium | reverse complement strand
CGCCCATCACGATGGTCGCCGATATCTGTTCGCCGCTCAGCTCCAGCTCCGCCAGGGAGCGGATGACCAGCACCCCGATCACCGTGGACGCTGCTATCGCGTCGCCCAAAAGGGCGCCGGCGATGGTGATGGCGATCACTACGGCGATGATGAGGCCTTTGGGTGAAAAGCCGAATATCGACCGCAGGGTCTTGATGACTGTATCCATTGTGCCCATTTCGACCTGGGTTTCCGCATAGATGCTGCCGAGTACGGACAAACCGATTACCCAGGCGATACGGCTGACGCCGTCCAGCCAGGCCAGAAGCCAGTCCGCCGGACGATAGACGCCGCCCATCAGCAGGGCGATCAGGCCGGTGATGATAAACCCCGCCTGGATATGGCCGCCGACTACGGGGATCCTGGGATTCAGGATAAACACAAGCAAAACAGCCAGGGGGATGACGACAATGATCACGATGCTAATTCCTCATCTGTTCCGTGTCCGACGGAGCCCCGGGCGACTTTCTCTACGCCGGGCCCCGATTACGCGTATACGCGGGCCGGGCAGCCCGCGTCAGGATTGCTTTTTCGGCCGGTAGGGCGTGCCTTCGAGAGGGAGTTTCCGCCGGAAAACGCCGTCCCGCTGATAGTAAGCCAGTTGCACGGCCGGGGCGGTGGGGATGGAGCATATCTCGCCAATACCTTTCGCTCCCAGAGCCAGTCCCAGCGGGTCATTTTTTTCGATGAGGACGGCTTGCACCTCGGGGACGTCCGTGGCCCGCATCAACCCCAGCGTACCCATTTTTACCGCCGGGCGGCAGTTGTCAAGTGGATAATCCTCCGTCAGGGCATAGCCCAGGCTCATGACCACTCCGCCCTCGATCTGCCCGCTTATGGCAAGGGGGTTGACAACTCTGCCCGCGTCATGGGCGGCGATGACCCGGGCTACCTTGCCTTCGTCGTCAAGCTCAACGAGCTGGGTCGCGTAACCATAGGCGATATGGCTGACGGGGTTGGGTTTATCCGAGCCCATGGCGTCGGTTTGGCCTTCGTATTCGCCCCGGTATACGCGGCCTTCCAGGGCAGCCAGCGCTTCTTGTGTTTCACCGTCGCCCGCTGTCTCTGCCTCCGCGTCTTTTTGCACGACAACTTGCCCTCCCGATTGCGCGCCTGATCGCGCGCCCCCGGCGCCTTCAAGCCGCGCGTCCAGGTCTTTTTTCAGCGCCTCAGCAGCCCTTCTGGCCGCTTCTCCGGTAAACAGGGTCTGACGGGAGGCGGTGGTGTTGCCCGCGTCCGGCGCATAAGCGGTATCCGGCGCGGCGTAGTAAATGCAGCCGGCGCCCAGCCCCGTAACCTGAGCCACGATCTGGGTCAGCACCGTGCCCAACCCCTGGCCGATACAGGCGGCGCTGCTGCGTATTTCCACCCGTCCGCCCTCCACCGCCAGGTCGCAGCGACCGACGTCCTTCACGCCGACGCCCAGTCCGCTGTTCTTCATGGCGCAGGCTATGCCGGCTTTGGGATTCCTGTCGAATGCTTCTTTTACCGCCTCAAGAGTCTCCGCCAATGCGGTGGATTCATCGGCGTACTGCCCGTTTGGCAGTACCTGCCCCGGGCGTATAGCGTTGCGGAAGCGCATCTCCCAGGGCGAAAGTCCAGCCATCTCCGCCAGTTGGTTGATGTTGCATTCGGTGGCGAAGCAGCTCTGGGGGACGCCGAAGCCCCGGAAGGCGCCGGCGGGGGGGTTGTTTGTATACACAGCCTTGCCCAGGATGTCGACGTCCTGGTACTGGTACGGCCCTGCAGCGTGGGTGCAGGCGCGTTGCAGCACGGGCCCGCCCAGGGAAGCATAAGCGCCGGTATCCGCCAGGATCTCCGCCTTCATCGCCGTCAGCATACCCTGTTCGTCGCAGGCGGTGGTCATCGTGATCTCCATTGCGTGGCGCTTGGGATGGGTCAGTATGCTTTCCTGTCTGGACAGGGATACCTTTACCGGCTTCTTTGTCAGCCAGGCCAGGAGCGCCGCGTGGTGCTGCACGCTCATGTCTTCCTTCCCGCCGAAGCCGCCGCCGACCATCATGGCGGTAACCCGGACCTTATCCTGCGGCAGGCCCAGCATATCGGCGCATTCGTGGCAGGTCTGATATATGCCCTGATCGCCGCTGAATATGCGGATTCCGCCTTCCCTGTCCGGGTCTGGCATGGCCGCCGCCGTCTCCGGCTCCAGGAAGGCGTGCTCCGTAAAGGGCGTGCTATAGCGATTCGTCACTACATAGCGGGAGTTCCTGATCTTTTCGTCGGCGTCGCCCCGGATCAGATGCTCCTGGGACAGCAGGTTGCCGTCCTCGTGGACCAGGGGCGCGCCCTCCGCTATGCCCTTGGCGGCGCTCGCCACAAAGGGCAGCTCCTCGTACTCCACCCGGACCATCTCTCTGGCCCGGGCCAATATCTCCTTTGATTCGGCTGCGATGAGGGCTATCGGGTCGCCCAGGCAATGGGTGATCTGCCCCGTCGGGATCAATACATCCCAGTCTTTCTTCAGATGCCCCGCCTTCTTCGCCCCGGGTATATCTTCAGCCGTCAGCACCGCCGCTACCCCGGGCAGCGCCTTCGCCGCCGCGGTATCTACGGACAGCACGCGCGCCCTGGGAAACAGCATGCTCCTGACGGCGCCGCCATGCAGCATGCCCGGGAAGCTCAGGTCGTCAGCGTATAGTGCCGAGCCCGCTACCTTTGCCGCGCCGTCCACTCGATGCAGGGCCTCGCCCATGCCGCCGCCCCCGGCTGTATCTGTCCACGCCAGGGCAGGCCCGGCTGCATCCGTCCGCGCCGGGGCAAGCCCGGCAGCTCCGGACTGCCCCGCAGGCGCCCCGTCCGGCAGCCCTTCCGCCCGGCTTTCCGGCAGCCCCTCCACGCCTTCCCGCAAGTAGCGGGCGGCAAGGAGCACGCCGTCGATGATGCGCTTGTAGCCGGTGCAGCGGCAGAGGTTGCCCCGGATGGCGGCTTTCACCTGGGCCCGGGTGGGGTCCGGGTCTTGATCCAGTAAGCCCTTCGCGCTGATGATCATGCCCGGTATGCAGAAGCCGCACTGTACGGCGCCCGCTTCACCGAAAGCGGCGGTGTAAGCCATATGCTCATTCAAGCTCAGCCCCTCCACGGTTTGGACGCTCTTGCCTTCCAGATTTTGGGTCTTTAGCAGGCAGGCACGCTGGGCTTTCCCGTCTACCAGCACCATGCAGGTCCCGCAGGCGCCTTCGCTGCAGCCGTCCTTCACGGAGGTCAGCCCGGCGCCCCGCAGGAACCCCAGCAGCCCCTGAGGCTGAGGGTCGACTATCCGCCCGTTGACCGTAAAAGCCATATCATCACCGCTTTCTGGACTCAGATGAGCAACGCCTATACCGTCTGCTCAATAGTAGGTGAACCTGAGCTTCTGGAACTCGTCTTCCACCCAAGCCGCGCGCTGCTTCGCGATGGGATCTTCGCCGGGGGATACCTGTAAGAAGGCAAACCCGCCGCCGGGGGCCATCTGATCCAGAAGATCTTTCACCATATGGCGAATCTCCCCCTCGGAGACGTCCATGTGGGGCAGGAAGTTTCTCGACTCCACGATAGCGCTGATCAAGAGCTTATTGCCGAATTTCTTCTTGATGGCTACCAGGTCATTTGAAGCCTGGGCAGGCTCCCAGGCATTGAAGCCCATGTCCACCAAGTCGTCCAGGAAGGCTTCGAAGTGCCCGCAGTTGTGATGGGCGGCCAGGAAGCCCTTGTCTTTGAAGTACTTGATGTAGCGCCGCCACACCGGCGCGAAGATGTCCTGGAAGGTCTCCAGGGACACAAAGGGGTTGCGCTCGTGGGCGATATCGTCCCCAAAAGTGATGTACTCGGGTTTGTAGTGATACAGAAACTTGTCGGCCAGGCTCAGATAGCAGTCGCAAATGTAGTTCACCAGCGCTTTGACCTCTTCCGGCTCCTCATAGCAGGCAATGAGCCCTTCGGTGAAACCCATGAAAGCCATCAGGCTCTGAAAGAAACCTCCCGCCGCCACGCCGCCGCCCCTGGGCAGCTCAGGGTCACGATCCTTCAAATCTTTTTTCGCCATGGCTTCCCAATCCAAGTGGGAGTAATCCGGGAACTTGATGACGTCCCGCCAGCGCCGGATGTCGTCCAGTATAAAGTAATCGTTCCTGGGCAGGGAGGCTTCGATGGCGCTCCCTTCCTTCGTCCATTCGACGCCCCATATGTCCTTGCCGACGCCGTCCACGCGCTCCCCCGTGAAAATCGACGGGCGCACCCCCCAGAAAATGTTGTAACGCGGTATATACTCCGGCACTTCGCCGCCCAACGCCCGCATAAAGTTTTCCTTTTCGCTCAGCATATATTCCCCTCCTTATACTCTTTGGTCAAACTACCCTCTTCGGCTAGACTATATCCGCCATATTCATTTCCGCCGGTCAATAGTACGTATTCCGTATTTTCAAGTACTCGTCGTCTATCCACTCGGAGCGCTGCTTCGCCAGGGGATGGGAATCCAGTACGCCGCCGAAGAAGGCATACCCGCCGCCGGGGGCCAGCTCGTCCAGGAGCTTCTTCACCGCGCTGCGCACTTCCTCTTCGGTGACGTCGATGTGGGGCAGGAATCCGCGCCCTTCGAAGCCGCCGCAGATCAGTAATTTGTTGCCGTACTTCTTCTTGATAGCCGCCAGGTCGTTGGACCGCTGGGCGGGATCCCAGGCATTGAAGCCCATATCCACCACATCATCCAGGAAGGCTTCGAAATGCCCGCAGTTGTGGTGGACAGCCAGATAACCTCTGTCTTTGAAGTACTTGATGTAGCGCCGCCAGACCGGCTCGAATATGTCATGGAATATCTCCAGGGAGACGAATGGGTTGCGCTCGTGGGCGATGTCATCCCCAAAGGAGATGTAGTCAGGTTTGTAATACTGCAGATATTTATCCGCCAGGCTCAGGTAGCTGTCGCAGAGATAATTCACCAGCGCTTTGACCTCTTCCGGCTCCTCATAGCAGGATATGAGCCCTTCCGTGAAGCCCAGGAAGGCCATCACGCTCTGGAAGAAGCCGCCTCCCGCTATACCGCCGCCCCTGGGCAGCTCAGGGTCGCGGTCCTTAAGGTCCGCTTTCGACATGGCGTCCCAGTCCACATGGGAGAAATCGGGGAACTTGATCACGTCCCGCCAGCGCCGGATATCGTCCAGGATGAAGTAGTCATTCCTGGGCAGTGAGGCTTCGAAGGCGCTGCCTTCATTCGTCCACTCCACGCCGAAGATGTCCTTGCCGACGCCGTTCACGCGGCTGCCGTTGAGCAGCGACGGGCGCACGCCCCAGAATATGTTATACCGGGGGACGTACTCCGCCACCTCTCCGCTTAATGCGCGCATGAAGTTTTCCTTTTCGCTTAACATAGATACCCCTCCTCGCTTTTTCTGTCCGCTTCGACTCATGCCATTACGATTATACCATAAATCAAAGGACGGGTCTCCTGTGTTTGTCGCACATGAGCCCGCCCCGGCATTATCCTTTATCTAACCCAATCTTTGCTCGAAAGCCGCGAGTTGTGCCCTGAGCTCTTCCGGCAGCGTGCCGAATTCGTCAAACTTCGCGTAGAAATTCTTGATATCGGCTATGTCCTCTTTCCAAAGAGCCTTGTCGATGCTGAGCAGCCCTTTGACCGTATCAAGGCTGACGCCCTCCAAACCTTCGATATTGACGTTCTCCGGCTTCGGCATGAAGCCGACGGCTGTGGTGTCTGCGCCGATCTCGTCGAAGCATCGCGCCATGATCCAGTCCAGGACGCGTAGATTGTCGCCAAAGCCCGGCCAGATGAACTGCCCTTCGTCGTCCAGCCTGAACCAGTTGACGTTGAAAATCTTAGGGGGGTTCTTGATCTTTGTGCCCATGTTGAGCCAATGCTGGAAATAGTCCCCCATGTTGTATCCGCAGAAGGGCAGCATGGCCATGGGGTCTCTGCGCACTACGCCTACGGCGCCGGCTTGAGCCGCCGTGGTCTCCGACGCCATGATGGAGCCGACAAATACGCCGTGGTTCCAGTCGAAGCTTTGGTAGACCAGGGGGGCCGTCTTCGCCCGGCGCCCGCCAAATATGAGGGCTGAGATAGGCACGCCCCTGGGGTTTTCCAGCTCTGGGGAGATGCAGGGGCAGTTAAGGGCGGGGGCGGTGAAGCGGCTGTTGGGATGGGCGCCGGCTTCGCCGGCTGTCTTGCCGTCCCAAGGGTTGCCCTTCCAGTCAATGGCGTTCTCCGGCGGGTTTTTATCCAGCCCCTCCCACCAGACGGTATCGTCGTCCAGGTTGAGCACGACATTGGTAAATATGGAGTTTTTGCTGGTGGAGCCTAAGGCGTTTGGGTTGGATCTCGCGTTGGTGCCCGGGGCGACGCCGAAGAAGCCGTACTCGGGGTTCACCGCCCAGAGCCGGCCATCATCGCCTATGCGCAGCCAGGCGATGTCGTCTCCCACGCACCAGACCTTATAGCCCTTTTTCTTGTAGACCTCAGGAGGCACGAGCATGGCAAGGTTCGTCTTGCCGCAAGCCGAGGGGAAAGCCGCCGCCAGGTACCGGACTTCGCCTTGGGGATTCTCAATGCCGAGGATAAGCATGTGCTCCGCCATCCAGCCTTCGTCCCTGCCCAGGCAGGAGGCGATGCGCAGGGCGAAGCATTTCTTGCCCAGCAGGACGTTGCCGCCGTAGCCGGAATTCACCGACTCTATGGTATTGTCCTGGGGGAAGTGGACGATATAGCGATCCTCCGCGCTAAGGTCTTTCTTGGCGTGGACGCCCTTGATGAAATCGGGGTTGTCGCCGAGTATGTCGAGGATGCGGCTGCCGACCCTGGTCATGATATGCATGCTCAGGACGACATAGATAGAGTCGGTGACCTCGATGCCTATCTTCGCGAAGGGCGAATCCGGCAAGCCCATAGCGTAGGGGATCACGTACATGGTCACCCCTGTCATGGCGCCGTCGTAAAGGGCGTCCATCTTCGCCTTCATCTCGTCGGGGTCGAGCCAGTTGTTCGTGGGGCCGGCGTCCTTCCTGTCCGGGGTACAGATATAGGTGCGGTCTTCCACCCGGGCCACGTCGTTGAGCGCAGAGCGGTGAAGGTAGCTGCCGGGCAGCTTTTCCGGATTCAACGCGATGAGCTCGCCGGTGGACAGGGCCTGCTTCCTAAGCGCCTCATACTGCTCCTCCGAGCCGTCGATCCATACGATTTCCGCCGGCTTAAGCAAGTCCGCCTGCCGATCCACCCACTCAAGAACCGCTTTATTTGCCATACAAATGCTCCTCTCCTACGGGTCGGCGGCGTCGCTGCGCCCCGCCCGCTTGTATCTTTCCCGAGTCATTATTGTATGACATTATATCAAAACATTATTGATAAATACTACGGGTTTCGCCGCCACGCTCTTGTATACTTGACGCCCGTCGTCACAGTCCGCAGTCTATCCCGCAGCAGCCGATGGAAGGATACTTTTTAATCATAAGCTCATACCTCAACAAAACGGTAATCCGCGCCAAAGTAGTCAAACACGGCTTCCCTGCGATCTGTATCAAAAAGCTTTGGCGTACAGGCGCCCCCCTGTTTTCGCCTCAATCAGATGATCGCGGCGCGTACTATCGCGTCGATATGTATTTGCGTAGTATTGAGGATCAGGGCGTCCATATCGTTCTCCTTAATCATCAATGGCAACTCCGTACATCCGAGAACCAGCGCATCGGCGTTATGCCCGGAAATGAGCCGGTTTGCCAGGGCTATAAGCCTGCTCTTGTCGTCAAAGTCAACGATGCCGTCCTCAAGTTTCGGGAAAATGATCCCGTGGATTTCTTCTTGCTCATCTTCCGAAGGGGTAACGGTAGCGATATTGATCTTTGAAAAGGCTTTTGCGTACAAACCGCTGCGCATGGTGAAGCGGGTCCCGATAACGACTGCCTTCTTCACCCCTTTTGCTTGTGCGTAAGCAATCGTCTCATCAACGATGCTGACCAGCGGCAATGGGGAGAGTCTTTCAATCCTATCAAAAACAATATGCGGGGTATTTGAAGCAATGGCCGCGAACTGCGCCCCCGCGGCTTTCAGATTACTGATTGCACCGACAAGCATTTCGGTCAGGCTATTCCAATCTTCTCTTTCAATATAGGATAGCATTTCGGTCATATTAA
>WRIW01000052.1 GCA_009782505.1 Clostridiales bacterium | reverse complement strand
CCCCGCCTCCCGCTGCCGGCTTGGGCAACCGCATGGCGCCAAAGCCCAGCAGGGAGTGCTTTTGCCCCGTCTTCGGGTTCGTCCGGTAATTCATGCAAACAACCCCTTCTCTATCCAATTTCTCCGCAGTTCCCCTACCAGATAGAACGAGCCCGTACACAGTACCAAATCCCGCTCCCCGGCAAGCCCTATGGCTTTTTTCACCGCCTGGTGGCAGTCTTCCACAAACTCTACGCTTTGCGCGGGGACTTTCTCGAAGCCTTCCGCCAACCCCTGCCAGCGGCCCGCCCTGTCGGACAGCGGCTTAGTGATGATCACCCGGGAAACCAAGCCGTCGAGGTGTCTGACGGCGCTCAACCTGTCTTTATCCTCCACCATGCCCATCACCAGCAGCACCTGGTCAAACTGCGCCCGGTGAGCGGAAAGCCAGTCCGCCAGCTTCCTTATCCCGTCCGGATTGTGGGAGCCGTCCAGGATCACCGCGGGCTTATCCTGCACCAACTCAAGGCGGCAGGGCCATCTCACGGAAGCAAGGCCTTTTCGCAGATTTTCTTCCGTCAGCCTGCCGGGATCCAGCCCGGGCTCGTTTCGGAACCCTTCCTTCGCCAGATAGTCCCATACCGTCACCACGTCGGCCAGGTTGGAGCACTGATATGTGCCGGACAAGGATAGATCAAGCCCCTCGTAAGACCGGTACGGCGTCGTGATCCCTACGGTCTGCCCCGCGAGGCCCCTGTCGTCCGTATCCCAGCGGCACTGATCCCATACACGTATCAGGGGCGGGGTCCCGCTTTCCAGCCCATCCAACCCGGCGGCTTTCTGGATTTCTTCAAATTCCCGCTTGATCACCGCGTAAGCTTCCTCATTGTCGCAGGAGGTGACCAGGGCGGAGCCGGGCTTGATGATGCCCGCCTTCTCCCAGGCGATCTTCGTGATATCGTTGCCCAGATAGGCTTCATGGTCCATGGAAATGCTGGTGATGACGGTGGCCAGTGGCGCCGGGAAGATATTGGTCGAGTCAAAGCGCCCGCCCATGCCTACTTCAAGGACGACCACATCCGCCTTCTCCCGGACAAACCAGAGGAAAGCCATGGCTGTCAGCACTTCAAACTCCGTAGGCAGCTTGCCTAAATCGCTCTCTACCCGCTTCGCCGCCTTCCCGGCTTCTTCCAGCAGGGCCAGGAGGGTATCGTCATCGATCATCTTGCCGTCGATGAGGAAGCGCTCATTATAATCCATCATATGGGGCGACGAATACAGCCCTGTGCGGAATCCGGCCTCCCGGAGGCAGCGTTCCAGCATGGCGCATACAGAGCCCTTCCCGTTGGTGCCGGTCACATGGATCACCGCCAGGCCCTCGTGGGGGTTGCCCAGCTCTTCCATCAGGGAAAGTATCCCCTGTAAGCCCGGCTTTATCCCCCTGGTGGAGACTTTCCCGATTGCTGCTTCTAAATCCATTTCAATCCCTCCAATTCGCGCATCATTCCAATTCCTTCAGCATTTTTTCTAAAGCCTGCAGGCGGTATCGTGCCTCCGCCAGCTTCTCCTCTTCCTTGGCGATGACTTCCCCGGGCGCCTTCGCCCGGAAGCCTTCATTCGCCAGCTTGCTTTCCAGCCCCCGGATCTCTCCCGCGGCTTTATCCCTTTCCTTACCAAGGCGAACCTTCTCTGCCTGCGTATCCACCAGGCCGGTCAGGGGCATATATACCTCTGCTCCCGCCACCACCGCCGACCCTGCCGGACGCGGTTTGGCCGCGTTGGCGGCGCCAAGCTCCACTTTTTCCGCGGTGGTCAGCAGGGCGATGTATGTCCGACAGCTTTCCAGTATTTTTCCGGCTCCACTGTCCCCGGGGTAGAGGATGAAGTCGGCTTTCTTGCCCGGCGGCACGCGGTACTGGCTTCTCAGGTTCCTGGCTGCCTTGACCGTTTCCATCATTAGGCTCATGGCTTCTTCCGACTCCGCGTTGATAAGGCTCCCGTCCCCGGCTTCCCAGGGGCTGAGCATGAGGGATTCCCCCTCATGGGGCAGATGCCGCCATAATTCTTCCGTGATGAATGGCATGAAGGGGTGTAGTAGCGACAGCGTCCCCCGCAGGGTCTCTGTCATGACCCTCTGGGCTGCCCGCCGGCTGGCTTCCGTCTTCCGGCCGTAGAGCCGGGGCTTGATCAGCTCGATATACCAGTCGCAGAACTCGTCCCAGAGGAATTCATAAATCCTGCTCGCGGCGGCGCCCAGGTCGTATTCCTCAAGGGCCCGGGTCACATCCATGGCGCAGCGGTTATATCGGCTGAGTATCCAGCGGTCGGCGAGCTCAAGCTCTTCCTCCCCGTCCCCTGCGCCCTGCCCCCCTTCTATCGAATGCATCAGGGCGAAGCGGCTGGCGTTCCATATTTTGTTGCAGAAATTCCTCGTCCCTTCCAGCCGCTCCATTTGAAACCGCAGGTCGTTGCCGGGGGTATTGCCCGTCACCAGGGTGAAGCGCAGAGTATCCGCGCCGTAAGCCTCGATGAGCTCGATGGGGTCTATGCCGTTGCCCAGGGATTTGCTCATCTTCCTGCCCTGAGCGTCGAGGATGAGCCCGTGGATCATCACGTCGTGGAAAGGCTGCCTGCCCATGAACTCCAGCCCGAGAAACGCCATCCGGGCTACCCAGAAGAAGATAATATCCCTGCCGGTGACCAGCACCGAGGTGGGATAATAATACGCCAGGTCGTCGGTTTCTTCCGGCCATCCCATGGTGGAGAAGGGCCACAAGCCGGAGCTGAACCAGGTATCCAGCACGTCGGGGTCCTGCTCCAGCCGGCTGCCTCCGCACTTGGGGCAGGCTTCCGGCGCGCCGGCTTTGCGGCAGATGACTTCGCCGCAGTCCTGGCAGTACCACACGGGTATCCGGTGCCCCCACCACAGCTGGCGGCTGATGCACCAGTCCCGCACATTCTCCATCCAGCTGAGAAATATCTTCGTAAACCTGGCGGGGACGAAACGTATCCGCCCGTCGTTGACGGCTTCGATGGTAGGCTCAGCGAGAGGTTTCATTCTCACGAACCACTGCTTGGAGATCATGGGCTCCACCGTAGTATCGCAGCGGTAGCAATGCCCCACGGCGTGCTGATGCTCCTCGGTTTTCTCCAAAAAGCCGAGGGCGGTCAGATCCTCCACGATCCGCTTTCTCGCCTCGTAGCGGTCCAGGCCCTCGTATTTACCGGCCGCTTCGTTCATTTTCGCGTCTTTATCCAGGACGGATATCTGCTCCAGCTCATGGCGGAGCCCCGTCTCAAAGTCGTTGATGTCATGGGCGGGGGTCACCTTGACCGCCCCGGTGCCAAAGGCCCGGTCCACCATCGTATCGGCGATGATCGGTATCTCCCTGCCCATCAGGGGCAGGACAACCGTCTTACCCACCAGATCCGCGTAGCGGGGATCCTCGGGATGGACGGCTACCGCCGTATCCCCCAGCATAGTCTCCGGCCGGGTCGTGGCGACCGTCACGAAGCGCCCCTCTTCGCCTTTCACCGGATAACGGATATGCCAGAGGGAACCGGTCTCGTCCTCATGTTCCACTTCGATATCCGATATGGTCGTCTGGCATTTCGGGCACCAGTTGATGAGATAGTTGCCCTGGTATATAAGGCCTTTCTCATACAGGGACGCGAACACTTCCTGCACCGCCACGGAGCAGCCCTCGTCCAGAGTAAACCGTTCCCGTTCCCAGTCGCAGCTGCTTCCCAGGCTTCCCAACTGTTCGGTGATACGGGCGTGGTATCTGTGCTTCCATTCCCAAGTCTTTTCGACAAAGGCTTCCCGCCCCAGGTCATGCTTAGTCTTGCCTTCCTCCGCCAGGGCTTCCTCCACCTTGGCCTGGGTCGCGATGCCCGCGTGGTCGGTACCCGGCAGCCACAGGGCGTCATAACCCTGCATCCTGCGGAAACGGGTCAGTATATCCTGGATCGTATTGTCGATGGCGTGCCCCAGATGCAGGGAGCCGGTGACGTTTGGGGGCGGCATAACGATGGAAAAGGGACCCTTCGCGCCCGGCCTGCCGCCCGTCCCGTCTCTTTTGACCTCCGGCCCCTTGAAGTAGCCTTTTCCCTTCCACTCGCGATACAGGCGCCCCTCCACTTGCCTGGGGTCGTACACAGTAGATAATTCTTTTTTCTCCGCGTTCGTCATATGCTTTACCTCTTTTTATTCGCTTCCGGTAACCACAGCCTCGGCGCCCGCGACTTTGCGCTAGAATTTCGAATCGGGACCCCGCTGCATCATCTCAAAAATATTTCCGTCCGGGTCCAGTATGCGGAACGAACCGCTGCCGTCTTCGCGGATACTGAGTTCGCCGTAGAACTCAACGCCCTTCGCTTTCAGATCCTCCGCGAGATTCGCTATGTCTTCGATGATCAGGCAGGTATGGGCGTAACCGATGGTCTTAGGGGACGTCTCGCGCCTCTCCTCGCCGCCAGAAAACAGCTCTATCGTCTGCCCTTTGCAGATTTCAAGGAACACGATCTGCCGGCCGGGAGGCGTGATCTCGGCTACTTTTTGAAAGCCCAGTTTATTCTGATAGAAATCAATAGCCCGCTCCATATCGCTCACCACAAAACCAACGTGCCCGAAACTCAATATTCCCATTTTCTCGCTCCCCTTATCCTTGTTTTTCATGCTATGCCATGATGAGTATTATACCAAATCCCTTTGCTTCGCACAAATGCCCCGCATGTAATGTAAGTTTTGCAGATGTCGCGCAATAACTTGACGAATCAGAGCGGTTATGGCATAATCGAAGCAAATCGGAGGGCAGCTTCACATGATATCAAGACAGACGTACCTCGATAACCTGATCAGCTTTCGGGACAAGCAGCTCATAAAGGTAGTTACTGGCATACGGCGCTGCGGCAAATCGACGCTGTTTGAGCTTTATCAGGACTATCTTCGGAATGACGGCGTTTCCGACGACCAAATCATCTCCATTAACCTTGAAGAAGGTGAACTTGAGGAAATAGAGACGAGCAGTCAGCTATTCGCTTATGTGAAAGAGCGGTTGCTGCCGAACAAGAAGAACTATATTTTTTTGGATGAAGTCCAGCGCGTCATGGAGTTTCAGAAAGCTGTGGACAGTTTGTTTATTCGAAAAAACTGCGACGTATATATCACGGGCTCGAACGCCTATCTTCTTTCCGGCGAATTAGCCACTTTGCTTTCTGGCCGTTACGTGGAAATAAAGATGCTCCCGCTGTCATTCAAAGAGTACGCCTCCGCGTTCCCCAAGGACGCCGGCGTCGACCGATTGTATGGGGATTTTGTGCAAAACAGCGCCTTTCCCTATGCGCTGGAATTCCAAAAGCAGAAGGACAGGCGTCAGTATTTACAAGGCATTTTCGATACGATAGTTTTAAAAGATATTGTCGCCCGCAGGAGATTTCCGGATATCGAGATGTTGAAAAGCGTAGTTCGCTTTATGTTCCACAACATTGGCAATATTTGCTCCACTAAGAGCATTTCCGATACGATGACTTCCGCCGGGCGTAAGATCTCTGTCCATACGGTGGAGAGTTATCTTTCTGCGTTGACCGACAGCTTTATTCTATATAAAATCAGCCGCTATGACGTCAAGGGAAAGCAATATCTGAAAACCGGCGATAAATACTATGTCGCCGACGTCGGGCTGCGGTACGCCCTGCTCGGCGCGAAGAAAGCCGATGATGGGCATATCCTTGAGAATATTGTATTTCTGGAGCTTATACGCCGGGGATATGAGGTATATATCGGCAAGGTTGGCGGTACTGAAGTGGACTTTGTCGTGTCAAGCGACGAGGGCGAGGCGTACTATCAGGTCGCCTATACCGTCATCGATGCGGAGGGCGATACGCTGAGACGGGAGCTTGCTCCGCTGGAAGCGATCAAGGACCATAATCCGAAGTACCTTTTGACGATGGATCACACGCCGTCGGCTTCCCACAACGGAATCAAACAGATGAATGTCCTCGACTGGCTACTTCGTTGATAGGAGCGGCGCCGATATAGCAATCGCAAACCTGGCAAATCCGTGGGTGCGACACGGACGTCGCAGCAGTTGTTGCCCTACCGTATGCCCCCGTTGACGTCGATACGCGCGCCGTTGATGAAGTACGCCTCGTCCGTGCAGAGGTAGCAAATCAAACTGGCGACGTCTTCCGGCTGGCCTATGCGCCGTTCCGCGACGGCAATGGGATCCACAGTGGCGATGTCCCGCAGCATATCCGTATCGATGGGACCGGGGAGTATGCAGTTGACCGTGATGTTTTTCCCGATCTGCTCCCCGGCTAAATTCTTCGTCATGGTATACAACGCGCCTTTTGCCGCGGAGTAATGGGTCTGCCCTCTGGCGCCGTATGTGCCTATGGACGAAAGGAAGACGATGCGGCCATATTCCTGATCGCGCATGGGATTGATTACTTGCTTTGTGCAATTATAGGCGCCCTTCAGATTCGTGTCCAGCATCTGATCCCATTCGCCCTCATTTATCTCGTGGAACAATTTGTTCCGGCAAATCCCGGCGCAATTGACGAGGAAATCCACCCGTTTGAATTTCCCATAAATCCTGTGAAACGCGGCGGCTACCGCAGCGCTGTCGGAGATATCGCAGTATATGGGCAGAACTTTATCGCCGGAAGGATCGATTTCTTTCGCAAACATAGCGCAATCCTCGACGTCCAGGATTGCCGCGCCCGCAGCGCCTTCCCGGATGTAGCGCCGCACAAGGGCTCGGCCTATCCCTTTCGCCCCTCCGGTAACCACTGCGTACTTGCCGGTGAAATCAAACATATTCGCCTCCACATTTCTGCTTTTTTCATAGCTATCCTATAAACGCCCGTTGATCTCTCTGTACATCGGCAGAGTGCCGGGCTTTGGAGCGCAGACGCTCGGCTTCTTCTGTTTTTGCTTTGAAGGAGTAACGGGGCTGTCCCCGGACAGCCCCGTTACGTTACGTTACGTTATCTTATATACTTGTACGGGCGCCCTTGTTAATTCTTGTCGAACTTCCTGAAGCCCAGGCTCTGCATCCAGGTATCCAGCTGATCCAGCAGGCGCTTCTCGTCCAGGTCGTTGCGATCCCCGGGCTGGCTGCCTTCATAGTGCATGACGCTCAGGCCTGCTTCCCTGAGATACATGGCCTGCTCCTTGCGGGTCAGGGTACAGCCCACGCCATGGCGCCAGATCGGCAGCAGCGCGCCGTCGGCTTGCATGAATTTCGCGAAGTCCACGATACGGTTCCGGTAGATATACTCGTCGACTTTCATGGAACCGTTTGGCCTGACTCTGGGCGTGGCGCCGAAGCGGAAGATGTCTTCCCTGGTCTCGATAGGCGTATCCGCCGGATAAGCGGGCTCAGTCCGGAAGCCGAAGCTGCCGTCCGGCTGCATATCGTAGTTGGAGCCTACGCCATGGGAGTACTGGGAGCCCAGGCAGACGGCGCCGTAGTCTTCCATGTAGCGGTAGTACTTCATGTAATGCCAGGAAGGCGGATGGGCCTCGATCCAGCGGAAGCGCTCGTTGCCTACGGCGGCGATGTGGTTGTCCGCCCGCCACTGTACCTCGTCCCGGACCATCTTCCAGAACTTGACCGTATCCTCGGGATCCACCTTCGTCAGCCCGCCGATGGTGTAGACCGAATACAGATCCTTCACCGAAAGGGGGGTGGGTATCGTCTCCGCCATGATGCGGGATATCTCCTTGGAGCACTCGCTTCTGGCTTTATTGGCGTTCATCAGCTCGGGTACCTTGTCGTCGTCAAACTTCTGCCCGAAAATCCTCTCGATGTCGTTGATGATCTTCATATTGCAGTAGACCTTGTGCTCCATCATGGCTTTTTCGCGCTCTTCGTCGTACTCGCCGAAGTAAATGAAGCGGTCCGACATCCACTGGGGCATGTTTTCGAAGTCCCTGGCCTGCTGGCCCCGCTTGGCGTGCTGGTCGCATACGCAAGGCATGGGGATGACAAGCTTCCGCCTTGGCCATGCTGTGCCGTCTTCAATGTACCCCAGGAATTGGCCGCCCCAGCAGTTCCCCTGGTACCCGCATATCTCGCGGCCCCAGCCCCGCACCTCGCTGGCCAGCCTGGCCCTGCGCGCGTATGGCTCGTTCTTGTTCTGCATCATCGCCCCCACGGGATTGTCTTCGATGACGGTGAGGGCGGGGAAAGCCTGAGACCAGTCAAAGCCCGTATCGCCGCCGCAATTGCCCTGGCCGACGACGTTCTCTTTGCTCTCTATGGATTTCTGCCAGCCGGCGCGGAGCTCTTTGGCGAAATCCCAAAACTCAAGCGGCCGGGTTTCCCATACTTGTCCTTTTGCCATTGATCGACGCCTCCTTTTCCCTTCGCTAATCTGTCGTATCGTCTTTGTACTATAGTATATCTTTTTGACGCAACAATCAATACATTAAATCACCCGCGGCGGCGGCGGCGCCCTTCAGGGCGTCGGCCACCCAGACCCTCACCATTTCTTTCCTATACTCCTTC
>WRIW01000051.1 GCA_009782505.1 Clostridiales bacterium | reverse complement strand
ACTACCGCTACCCCCGCCGCCGTCAGTCGGCGGAGGATGACCGCGAACACCTGCTTAAACTCCGCGTCCAGCCCTTTGGTCGGCTCATCCAGCAGCAGTATCCTGGGCTGGAGCAGGAGCACCTTCGCCAGAGCCGCCCGCTGCTGCTCGCCCCCGGACAGGTCGTAGGGATGGCTGTCCAGCAGTTCTTCCAGCTTGCAGAGCTTCACCATCACCGCAAGGCGCCTCTGTCTCTCTTCCTTTGGTGTCTTTCGCCCGGACAGCACCTCAAGCAGGTCTTCCCGAACTGTCTTCGCTACAAACAGGGTCTGGGGGTTCTGGGGCAGCGTATAGACCCCTTCCGCCGCCGCCGCCTTACCCCGGTACGGCTTATGGAGCCCCGCCATGAGGGATAATGTGGTCGTCTTGCCTGTGCCATTACCCCCCAGGATGGCCGTGATCTCGCCATAGTTCGCCGTAAACGTAAGCCCTTTGATCACATCGGGCATGTTTTTCTCATACTTGAACCATACCTCGTCCATGGTGATGGCCGCGGCTTCTGACGCGTCCATCGTATGCTGCTGCGTCGCGGTAGAACCCGCTCCCGCCGGCTCCGTTTCCTCAGCCAACGCCCCTGGCAGCCATTCTCCCGCAGCCCGCTCTCCCGCCCTTCGCGCGGCGAGCCAGTTGGCGCCGTCCCGGACCGTGACCGGGCACTCGTCACTGCCGCCGCAAGCCGCCCACACCCGCATGGGCGTAGGCATGGCGAGAAACATGCCGTGGCTTTGCCCGCGCAGGGCAAGGCCGGCGTCTCTGGGGGCCCCGTCGGCGATGATCCTGCCCCTATCCATGACCACGGCGCGGCTGGATAAGGGGAAGGCTTCCTCCAGGCGGTGCTCGGTAAGGATCACCGTTATCCCCAGCTCACGGTTGATCTTACCCAGGGTCGCGATGAATTCCCCCGCCGCTATGGGGTCGAGCTGGCTTGTGGGCTCGTCCAGGATGAGGGCGGAGGGCTGTAGCGCCATGATGGACGCCAGGGCAAGCAGCTGCTTCTGCCCGCCGGATAGCTCCGTCACCTGCTTATGGAACCAGGTCTGTATGCCGAAAAAGCTCGCCATCTCCGCCACCCGCAGGCGTATCTCCGGCGTCTTGACCCCCAGGCTCTCCAGGCCGAAAGCCAGCTCGTGCCATACTTTGTCCGTGACGATCTGATTCTCCGGCGACTGGAGCACGAAGCCGATCTTCGCCGCCGCGTCCCGGTCGGAGAGCCCGCTCAGGGGCGCGCCCTCGAAAAAGATTTCGCCGACCTTATCCCCATGGGGCGCGGTGGAGGGCTTGAGCTGCCGCAGCAGCGTCGTCTTACCGCAGCCCGAAGGCCCGCAAAGGGTGACGAACTCCCCCCGCCCGACGGCCATGCTGACGCCGTCCAGCGCGGGCTGCTCCCTGCTCGGGTAAGTAAATGTCAAGTTTTCGATGCGATAGATTTCCAAATGATATCCTCATGCAAGTTCATGATCAGCGGGAAAGCGCCCAAGGCGAAGTATGCGGCGAAGACCAGTATCGCCGGCGCGCCCGTCCACTCCCCTCTGATCGTGGGGAAGTAGCGGAAGCGGTAGGCGCCCAAAGCCGCGCCCCCCATGACGACGCCCGAGCAGATCAATATGTAGGACAGCGCGAAGGCGTCCCGCTTGTCGAAGCGAAATATGGAGAAGGCAGTCCGCCCAGGCAGGCCGTAGCCCCGGCCCTTCATGCTGTCCGCGGTCTCGATGGCGTTCTCCAGCGCCCATGTCACCATGATGGACAATATCTTTACGCCATGCCTCATCTTCCTCAGCAATCCGCCGTCCGATACGTCCCGGCCAATGCACTTCTGGGCGTTTGAGATCACGCCTATCTGCGCCCGGAAGCGCGGCACAAAGCGCAGCGCCATGGATAGGATCAGGGACAGCGCCGGGATGATGCGTCCGAAGAGATAGACGAATTTATCCCCGGACATCACTTCATTGAAGCACGAAAACCAGGCGAACACTGTAATCAGCATGACCGCCGCGGAGAAGCCGTAGATGACGCTTTCCAGGGTAAGTGGGTTGCCGGTCGGCAAATACGTCAGTATCGTCTGCCCCTGATGATTAAAAGCCGGGTTTAGCAGCGCGGTCATGATCAGCATGGGCAGCATATACAAGAGGCTGAAGCGCAGGGCTTTCTTGCCATTCATATAGATGGAGTACGAATAGGCGTTCATCATGGATATAGCGAGACAGACCGGGTGGGTAAAGAACATGGCGAAACCGATCACCGCAACGAAAAAAAGCAGGTTGATGAAAGGGTGGAAGCTTGCGAAAGTATCGCTATACTCGCTCCCCCCCACGCGCCTGACGGTTTTTTGTATGTCAATCATCGATTTGCAGCCCGGCGATCCAGCCGCCGCCTACGTCCCTACCCAGATCGCAGGTATAGACCCATTCGATGACGTCGCCGGGGTTCAGCTTGTAGCGAGAGCAGCCGTAGTTGGGAAACCAGCCGTTGACCTTATACATCCAGCCGGAAAGCTCGCCTGTGTCGAATTCATATAGATTATTGACGTCCAGGATGTACGCGGAGTTGTAGATAGGCGTATTGCGGAAAGACATATGTATCTTTGCCCGCTTCATCTCCCGCTGAAATACATTGAACACGCTCTCCCCTTCGTAGGCGGTGACTTCTGTGTCGGGAAAGATAATACCGTCGTCGGGGACAAGCTCATACTTCTCCTTATTCAACAGATTCATGTTGCTTAGTATCGTGTCGCACCGTACGGAAATCGTCACGGTGAAGGATTCGTCCCCGGCTGCCATATTCTGCGGCTCTACCGGGAGCGGTTTGCCTTCCGGTACCGGATCGGTGAGATACTTGTCTTTACCCGTCTTTAAATCGATCTCCATCTTAGGCGCGTCCGTGTCCGTGTCCGCGTCCGCATCCGCATCCGTGTCCGCATGCGTATCCGCGTCCACCGGCGCCGAAACCTGCGCGTCCGCCGTTACTACCGCGGGCTTCCCGGCGCTTTCCGCTCCGGCCTCAGGCGCGCCCGCCGCCTCGCTGCCGCTTCCGGCCTCTGCTAAGGCCAGCGCCGGAGGCATGTCGCTCTCACCCACGTTGTAGTTGCCGCCGTAGAACCAGGCGCCCGCTAAGGCCGCCAGTATCACGACGACAGTGATGATTTTGCTTTTGTATTTCATGGTACCGCGTCTCCTCAATGACGATCTGTAATAACGAAAAAATGCGCCCGACTGTACTTACAGCAGAGCGCGTACGATGATTCTCAAGAATACCGCTCCGTTCGGGGAAGCTACCGGTTTGTCGTAACGTTCCTGACTTATCGGTCATAACCGCTTCACAGTGACCCGCTCGCAGGGATTCTCACCCTATTCCGTTACAGCGCCGTGGTATGTCCGGCGCACCGTATGTTTATAAAACGAGATTATCATTATTGAGTCTTAATGTCAATACGCCGCGGTGCTAGTTGAACAGCGTCAGCGCGACATAGTAAACCCGGTCGGGCTGGAAAGCGTACTCCAGCCCGGCTTTTTCGCATAGTTTGCCCACGTCTATCCCGTAAGCGGATAGGGAATTCATTCGTATATCCGGCTTCACGCAAGGCTCCGGATACGTGCAGGTATCGCAAAATATACATCCGCCGCTGGTGAGGGTAAAGACGTCCATTTGTCCGGCGCAATACTTCTCGATGAACTCCCGCAGACGCAGATTATGCTTACGGTTAAGCCCTCTGTAGTCCGTGAATAGCGGCTTCAGCACCGATACGGATTGCAACAGTATGCCCCGGTGGAAAGCGCTGACCTTTTCCGCGCACTCCGCCAGGGTTCCGCAGCCCGGCGGACAAACCCAGTTGTTGCCATGGTTCCGGCAGCCTTTCGGATTGCAGTACTCGCGGAGCCGCTCCTCGCATTCGAGCGTAAGATCGTCCAGTAAAACCGCGTGGGTAAAACCTGTCGATAGGGCGAAACGCACCAGCTCGTCCATATAAATACCACCTCGATTTCCCGTTTCATTGCCGGGCTGATGGCCTGATGGATGTGCGTATCAGGAGGTAGCCGCGCCGCCGCTGCTTGCGGCGCGTATCATCATTCTCAGCACCGGGCGATATACCGTCAGATCAGATTTGCCTCCCCCAGCAGGCGGTACAGCATCTCCGCGATCTCGCCCCTGGTGATGGCCTTGGCCGGCTCGATATCCAAAGCGTCGTCGTCTAAGAGCCCTGTGTAATAACAATAGGCTAAAGAGCTTTGGGCCCAGTCCGCTGCCGTGCGGTAATCGCCGAACTGAGCCAGAGTATCCCGTATGGTTGCTTCATCCATAGCCGTATCCATACCGCAGAGCCGGGCGGCCCGCGCCACCATGGCGGCGGCTTCCTGTCGGGAGATCGTATTGTCCGGCGCGAAAGCCGTAGTTGAGACGCCGCTTACCAGTTCATAGTAGAACGCCGTGGCGACGGAACTTGCGTACCACGCGCCGGAAGATACGTCCGCGAAGGGCGACGCCGTCTTACCCGGCAAGCCCAGCACCCGGGCTACGATGGCCGCGAACTCGGCTCTGGTCATGGTCTCGTCCGGGGCAAAGGCATTATCCGACCTGCCGCCGATGAGCCCCCTGGCAGCCAGAGCTTCCACCGCTTTTTGATTTCTGTGGTTTTGCGTATCGGCAAACGTCTTGCCCGGCGACACGATCTCCCCTTTCTTGACGTCGGCGTGCTTGCCGGGCAAGCCCGAGCCTGTAGGTGTCGGCCGAGGAGCGTTTTGCTTTATGGTATCGGTCATGCGATACAGGCTGCCTTTCCCTTCCAGCGCCCTTTGCGCCGCGACCAGGCCATACAGGGCTTGCTCGGTAGCCATCTGATTATTTCCGGTACTGTCGGCTGAATGCTTGAAGCTGCCGTCTCCGTTGCGGTAGCTGAGGATATTGTCCACAAGCGTCTTGCCATTCTTCACGAAACGCCCGTCGTCCGCCGGTATGCCAAGCTCGCACAAGGCGACAAGCACCTGTACCGCGCTCTCCACCGCGGATGAACCGCTGGAGAAGGCGCTCGTATACCCCCCGGCGCTGTCCTGGCTTGCTGAGAGGAAGTCCAGAGCCTTATCGGTAGCGGCTTTCACTTCCGGCTTGCCCTGATACTTAGCGAGGGCTTGGAGAGCCATACCGGTGATGTCCGGGTCGCCTTTCTGATTCTTCGTGCCCGCCGACGCGCCCCCCGTCAGGTTCCAGCCGCCGCCGTTCAGCTCCCGGCGGAGTATCTCGGCGACGTACATATCCCGGGTAGCCTGTGTTTTCGCCCCGGGGTTTGACGGGATAGCATAGTCAAGGCTGTCCAGGGCGATCAGGGCAAAAATCGGGCCGTTTATCCCCTGCCAGATTGTTTTGTCATAATCCGCCAGCGGCGCCGTCAGGTCATAGCCCGCCACGTCCCGGGGGTCGTAGCCGGCTGCCGTCAGGCCAAGGACCACCCGGGAGTACTCCGTGTACTTCACGTCGTGCAAAACGCCGCCGTTGTCCTTCACATACTTCTCCACCGTCCTGCGGTAGCCTTCATAGTAGGATTCCGGCACAGTGTAACCGCAACGCGCCAGGCCAAGGACCGCCCACTCACCCCCTACAGAGTCCACCTGAGGATTCTTCACGGTACTCAGCACGAACCTTGCCGCGTCATTGACAGCGGCGTCCAAGGCTGGCTTGCCGGCAGCGGTTGCCGGCGAGGGCAGGGCCGCCAGAGCGAGAGCCAGAGCAAGCGCCACAACCGGGGTCTTCCGCATGAGTCTGGTCATGATTGAGCCTCACCGGCGCCCGCCTTAGCCTCGGTAAGCTGTATGACGAAGCGCTGCAGGATCGCCGCCGTCTCCGCCCTGGTCGCCGTGCCGAGGGGGGCAAGGGTAGTATCCGTGCGCCCGTTGATGAGCCCCAGGCCGTTTGCCCACTTCATGGCGCCCTGGGCCCAGGATGATACGGCGCCCGCGTCGGCGTAGGTCTTAGCGTAAGCGGCGGTTATATAGCTTCCCTCCGCGATGGCAAGCCCTTTATAGCTTGCGTAATTCATCAGGATAGCCGCCAGCTGCTCCCTTGTGATGTCGTTGTCGGGGCCGAAAAGGCCTCCGCCGTAGCCCGCGACGAGGCCGTTTGCCGCCGCCCAGGCTACCGCCCCCGCGTACCATTGATCCGCGGGCACATCGGTAAACGCGTCGAATTCCACTGACGGCGCTTCTTCCATACGCCACAGCATGGTGACGATCATCCCCCTGGTAAGGTTCGCGTTGGGGGAGAAGGCATGATCAGCCGTGCCTACCATCAACCCGTATGTCTGGGCGAAAGCCACCGCGTCGCAGAACCAATCGCCCTGCTTCACGTCCGCGAAGGGGCTCTCCCAGTTCACAAATCCCGACAAGGGAGTATCGCCGTCCAGTATGTCCACCAGGCCGGGGAATGCGGACAATGGCGTCGTGGCGTCCGCGATGGTGACTATACCACCGCCGTCGCTACTACCGGCGGCGCCGCCGCCGCCCGTAGCCGGCGTGCCTGTGTTCGTCTGCTCATCCTCGCCTTCGCCTAAGAATCCGCCGCCCACGTCTTTCCCAAGGTCGCGGGTGTAGACCCATGCCACGATATCCCCGTCTTCCAGCGTATAGAGCGAAGCCGAATAGTCGGGGAATACGCCGTTTACGCTGTACATCCATCCGGACAATGGCCCGTCGCTGAACTCCCCGAAGCCGTTGATCGCCTCGACGTACACGCCTGCATACTGGTTATATGTCGCCGTCCTGATATCCAATCCGGTGCGCTGCAGTATGGAGAACGCCGTCTCGTTATCATTCATTTCTAATTCGGCGAGGGAGAAGTACACGCTTGCTTGTCCGCCCGTCGCGCCGTGGTCGGTTACGCTGATCCATACATGTTTTTGCTGTGCGGCGGGGTCGGGCGCTCTGAGATTGGATATAGCGGACGCCAGCAGACTTGCCGCGTTATCGACTGCCGCTTGTGTCGTATTTACGTCTGCCGCGACCGTTTTGGCATTGTTCAACGCGATTTGCATGGCGCTCCAGCTTGCGGATGTGTAGTCGCTTCCCCTAAGTGTCTCCGCTCTCGCTATTTCAGCGATCAGCGCTGTTTTGTCGGTTACTGCCGGCGTCACGTTGTCTGTGACAAGTTTGACCGCGTCCCTCATGTCATAGAGGGAATTTCTTCCACTGACAAAACGGTCATAGGCCACCAGGGCGTACGCCCCTTGCTCGGTCGCCATGCCGTTTGCGTTCCCGCCCACTTCGTGATTGAAGCAGCCGTCCTCCAAGTAGTACCTGAGCAAAGCGCTGATCAAGTCGCCGCCCGGCTTGACGAAGCCGGCGGATTCATCCAGCGGGTCGATCCCCAGCGCGGTCAGCGCCACGATGGCCTGGGCGATGCTCTCCGGCCCGCCGGTCATGGACATGCCCTGCCCCTGGTTCTGGTAGCCCCCGTCTGCCTGCTGTAAGGCGGAAAGCTTCGCCAGCCCACGCGCGACTGCTTCAGAGACAAGCGGCTGCGCCATATAGGGCGCTAAGGCCTGCAATGCCATTGCTGTAATGTCCGCATTGGCCGCACTGGTCAGCGACCATCCGCCGCCGGGGATCTCCCAGGCGAGTATCTCGTTGACCAAGTCCTGCCGCAGCCCGCTGTTTTCCAAGTATGGCGCAGTATCCAAGGCGATCAGCGCCCAGATCGGCCCGTTGATCCCCTGCCGCCTCACCCAACTCATGTCGGAGAGCGGGACTAAGAGGTCGCTTCCGCCTACCTCCTGTGCCGAAGCGTCGACGCCTAAAGCGGTCAGAGCCACGATCAATCTGGCGTTTTCCGTGGATTTGTTCGCGTCCAGCTTCGCCGAGTCTTTCCCGTTCAGCAGCGCCTGGATGCGGCTATAGTACCCGTCATAGTAGTCTACATCCTCGTAGCCACCCCGGGCAAGGGCAAGCACTACCCATTCGCCGCCGACGCTGCCGAATTCCGGGCTCCCCACCCTCGTCCGCAGATACGCCAGCACGCTTTCCAAGGCTTCCTGCCAATCGGCAGTCGGCTCATCGTCATCGTCATCGTCTCCGTCCCCCGGTTCCCCTTCTGCCCCGGGCAATGTGATTTTCACCAGATTCCCCACATCACCGCCGTTTTTCGCCGTCACATAGACGTCCTTGGCGCCGCTGCCGGAAAGCCCGGTTATAGGAAGGGTGATCTGTCCAAATTGGCTCACTGCCATCCCACTGCCGGAGGCGTCCATCTCAGGCGCCTGGCCGCCGGCTTCAGCCACCGCGAAGAAGTATTCGGCTGGCTTGTCGCTGACAAGCGTTACATAGCCTGTCGATCCATCCTCCCTGACCCCTTGTCCCGCCGCAAGCAACGGCGGATACGCGACGGCGGCGCTATTGCCCCTGGTCAGCCGGATATAGTAATCCTCTGTGGTCAACTTGTCTGCCGCTGTAACGGTCACCTTGACTGTCATGTCCGCGTAATCGCCGCCCCAGGCCACCGTCAACCGCGGTGGGTTTGTACCCGTACCGGCGGT
>WRIW01000050.1 GCA_009782505.1 Clostridiales bacterium | reverse complement strand
TTTTATCCTTATAAAACGTAATTTTCAGGCTCTTGTGTCTACGAAAAATTTTCAAATCCAGCTCGTTTGTCCACATTCTAAAAAATATAATAAAAAATATGTCTATTTTGCTTGACTGCTACATGACTGGTACAGGTGCAGTCCCGCCAACTTGCAGTTTCGTGTAGATTCTGCGAAATTTAACTTGCAGTTTCGTGCGGATTTCACGTTATTTGACTTGCAGTTTCGTGTAAGCCCTGCTATACTCTCTGATATCCGGAGGTGTGACATGGAGCTCAAGAGAAAAATCTATGAAGGACTGTTGCGATGGAAAAATGAGAGCCGCGGGAAATCCGCGCTGCTTCTCGAAGGGGCGCGACGCATCGGGAAAACACACATTTGCAGACGTTTTGGCGCTAACGAATACAAAAGCTTCATCTTCATCGACTTCACTATTGCTACGCGAGAGATAATGGAATTGATTGAATATCAATTCATGGATTTGGAACTGTTCTTCTCGCGTCTTTCCGTTTACTACAATACGCCGCTCTATACGCGGGATAGCTTGATCGTCTTCGATGAAGTCCAGCTATTCCCATTGGCGCGGCAGCGATTGAAAGCCCTTGTCGCGGACGGCAGGTACGACTACATCGAGACAGGGTCGCTCCTGTCCATCAAGCAAAATGTCAAGGATATACTCATTCCTTCTGAAGAAGACCGTCTGGAAATGCATCCATTGGATTTTGAAGAATTTCTCTGGGCCATGGGCGATGAAGTCATGGCTTCTTTTCTTCGGGATTGTTTCGACAAAACTATGGCTGTCGGCGCTGCTGTGCACCGCAAGGCGATGGACGCCTTCCGCCAATATCTGCTCGTCGGCGGAATGCCGCAGGTTGTATTGGCGTATTTAGAGAACCGGGATTTCGAGGCGGCGGATAGGGAAAAGAAACGCATCCTTGCTTTATATCGAAATGACGTCGCGAAGTTTGCGCTTGGGTACGAAAAAAGAGTCGTAGATATCTTTGACGCCATACCCGGGCAACTGTCCAAAGCAGAAAAGAAATTCAGGCTCTCAGCTGTAAGCAAAAAAGCGCGATTTCGGGAATACGGAGACGCTTTTATGTGGCTCGTTGACGCCATGATCGTCAATCATTGTTTCAACTCCACCGATCCAAATGTCGGGTTGGCTCTGAGCAGCGACCATGCTACGCAAAAGCTATACATGGCGGACACAGGCCTGCTTGTTACGCACACGTTCCATGATAATGAGTATCTGGATAATCAACTGTACCGGGCAATCCTGTTTGATAAACTACATATCAACGAAGGGATGATCCTGGAGAACGCGGTGGCGCAAGCTTTACGCGCTTCCGGTCACCGATTATACTTCTATTCGCGCATCGATTCGAATAATCGACAAAACAACATCGAGATAGATTTTTTGATTATCCGAAGAAATAAAGTATCCCCCGTCGAGGTTAAGTCGGCGTTATATCGATCCCATTCCTCCCTGGATAAATTCAACCAAAAGTTCTCGAAAACCAAAGGGGAATCATACATCGTCTATACCAAAGACGTCATGGTTAGAGAAGGCGTCATCCATATCCCCGTCTACATGTCCATGTTTCTATAAGTCATACTGCGCCTTGCTTTTTGGTTGGGATCCATGCGGGTCTCAGCCCTTTTTTTATCAATATCACCCTTGGAGTGATATACAGCCGGAGGGCTTACGTGCTATGCTATGCTGGCTTCTTTGTGACTGCGGAACGGCTCCGGGCAAAGGTTTCAGCGGCGGCTTCAGGCGGCGGGCGCAAAATCCCGCCTACATGAAATTTTTACAAGGATATTTCACAAATTTCATCCAAATGAAACCGAAATGAAATCGGGATATTGTATAATTACTTCAAATCACCCCAAAAAATCGGAGGGGCCGCACGAACTATATAAGCAGTGTACATCATCCCCATGCGACCGCTTCACCGGATCGTACACGCAAGAAGCAAAAATGTTTTAGCACAAACGGTATCAATCGGAGGGGGAATGACAGGCAAGATAAAAGAAGAAAACGTTTAACCACGTTGCACGTCAGCAACGAGGCTGAAAACGGGGAACCCCAACCCCAGCGTTGCGGGTTGTCAAGGGTGAATCGAGAGATGTATTATTGAGAAGCGACTTGCGTTACGTATCGTAAGCCGGTTTTTTTATGCTTGCTCAGAGGCGGACAGGGCGGGGCATGGCTATTCGTACGCGATGGTTCACAGCTTCAGCCAGATATAGTAATCGTTCGGCGCAAACCCTGACGACTACAACGCGACGTCGTGTCGCGTTCCGTCTGGCGCGACATCCATGTCGCACCCACGGATTTGCCAGGTTTGCGATTGCTTATCTGGCGGTTGAAGCTGTTCAATCCATCGCATACGAATAGCCATACCCCGAGCCCTGTCCGCCTCTGAGCGGGTATTTTTATGCAACGCTCATTTATTTTTAATGGAATACTAATTGAAGACGCCGTGTTTTCGTTTATAATGGATACATCGAATCCGGTCATCATTATAAAGAGGAGGAAGGCGGCATTCGCCCGTGTATAAGACCCGGGCCGGCGCCGCCGCCGCGAATCATGAGTATAGCCATCATCACGGATAGCACCTGCGACCTCAACCCTAGCGCCCAGGCCAGGTATCATATCGACATTGTGCCTTTGCTTGTCACCTTCGGGGACAAGGCCTTCCGGGACGGCGTGGATATCAGCAAGAAAGAATTCTTCGCCCGCCTGTCTAAAGCCAGCATACTGCCCTCCACCTCCCAGCCGTCTCCGGCAGCATTTCAGGAGGTGTTTCGCCGCCGCCTGGACGAAGGCAGCGACATAGTGGGCATATTCATCTCCGCCGCCCTGAGCGGCACATACCAGTCCGCCGTCATCGCCCGGGGGCTTTTTGACGCGGAAGAGCAGAAGCGGATCCATCTGGTAGACAGCAGAAACGGCACGGGAAGCATGGCTGTCCTGATCCTTGAAGCCTGCAGGCTCCGTGATCAGGGCGCCGCCGCCGCCGACGTCGCCGCTCAGTTGGAGGGGATCGTGCCGCGTATCCGGCTTTATGCCGTGCTGGATACCCTGAAGTACCTGAAGATGGGCGGGCGCATATCCGGCGCCGCCGCGGCGGCGGGAGGTATACTCAATATCGTCCCGGTGCTCACCGTGGCAAACGGCTCCATCACCGTGGCGTCTAAGATACGAAGGAACCCTAACGCCTTCCGCAAGTGGCTTCGGGAGAGGGTATCCGGCGAGCTGCCTGACCCCCGGTACACGGCAGTTTTCCTCCATGCCAACAATCCTTCTCTCACCGAATCCATTCGGGAGGAATTCAAGTACCTGCTGCCAAAGGAGAAAAGCATCAACCTTTGCCTTGGCGCAGTGATCGGGGCCCACATCGGCCAGGACGCCTACGGCATCGTCTACGTGGCGAAAGAGAAGTAGCGCGACGGATTGATTTCACTTAAACATCACAAAGGCGTCATTGATTCCGTATACTAATATGATTATAATGTAATAGTATTAGCAAATAAGGGGGTTTACGGATGGACTACTCTGCCCTGGCTATTGAGTTTTTCGACAAAATGCATATGCTGCGAAAGGCAAAACCGCAGAAGCACATCGACGGGGCCTTGCAGGGGGAGGCCTTTGCCCTCCACTACATCGCCAGCCACGGGGGAGAAGTCGTGCCCGGGGAGATCGGGAATGAGATGAACGTCAGCACCGCGCGGATCGCCCAGACCTTAAATAGTATCGAGCGTAAGGGATGGATCACCAGGCAAATCGACCAGACGGATAGGAGAAGGATACTGGTGAAGCTGACGCCGGAGGGGAAATCCGTCGAAGACGCCCACTACCGGGAGATCATCGGGACTACCGCCAGTATGCTCTCCATGCTGGGGGAAGCCGACGCGGTGGAGTACATCCGCATCATGGGGAAGCTGGCGGAGATCGTGTCCAGACACAGTGATCAGATAAGCTTTTAAATCTGCCGCACAAGGCCGACGCGGCAACAAGAAATCGGAGGAAGTAAACAATGTTGAGAATCTTCAAGTACCTCAAGCCCGTGGAGTGGCTCATGGCGGGGATCAGCCTGGTCTTCATCGTGGGGCAGGTCTGGCTTGAGCTAAAGCTCCCCGGCTATATGTCGGAAATCACCACCCTGACCCAGACCCCCGGCAGCGCCATGAGCGAGATCTGGCTCACCGGGGGGTATATGATCCTCTGCGCCCTGGGAAGCCTGGTCGCCGCCGTCACTGTGGGCTACTTCGCCGCGCGGATAGGCTCGTCCTTCTCCCAGCGGCTTCGGAGCCTGCTCTTCAATAAGGTTGAGGCCTTCTCCATGGAAGAGATCGACCGCTTCTCCACGGCGAGCCTCATCACCCGCTCCACCAATGACGTCACCCAAGTGCAAATGCTCATCGTCATGGGCCTGCAGCTTGTGATACGGGCGCCCATCATGGCGGTGTGGGCCGTCACCAAGATCGCCGGCAAAGGCGTGGAGTGGTCTATGGTCACCGGCGCCGGGGTGCTGCTCGTGCTGGTCATGGTCGCCCTGATGATGGTCTTTGTGGTACCGAAGTTCCGAAAGATGCAGGAGCTCACCGACAACATCACCCGGGTCACCAGGGAGAACCTCACCGGGCTGCGCGTAGTGCGGGCGTACAACGCGGAGGGCTATCAGGCGGAGCTGTTCGAAGGGGCAAATAAAGAGCTCACCGACACCCAGCTCTTCACCTCCAGGGCTATGGTCTTCATGATGCCGCTGATGCAGCTGATGATGAGCGGCTTATCCCTGTCCATATTTTGGATCGGGGCCTACCTCATCGACGCGGCGGGGCTCATGGATAAGCTGGTCATATTCTCCAATATGGTGGTCTTTTCCCAGTACGCCATGCAGGTCATCATGTCCTTCATGATGATGGTCATGATCTTTGTCATGCTGCCCCGGGCCAGCGTATCGGCCAAACGTATCAATGAAGTACTGGACACCGAGCCGGCCATCCTTGACGGAGACCGTGCCGGCGGCATAGGGGGCATCCGGGGGGAGATCGAGTTCCGCTCCGTGAGCTTCCGGTACCCCGACGCGTCGGACTATGCCCTGGAAGATATCAGCTTCACGGCGAAGCAAGGGGAGACGGTGGCGATCATCGGCTCCACCGGCAGCGGCAAGTCCACGCTGATCAACCTGATCCCCCGCTTCTTCGACGCCACGGAAGGAGTGGTGCTCGTGGACGGCGTCGACGTGAAGGAATACGCCTTCGAAGCCCTCTACAATAAGATCGGCTACGTACCTCAACGGGCGGTGCTGTTCAAGGGGACGGTGGAGTCAAACGTGGCTTTCGGTGAGAACGGCGGCGGCGGGTATAGCGATTCGGACGTGAGGAAAGCCGTGGAGATCGCCCAGGGCGCGGACTTCGTGGAGAAGATGGAGGGCGGCTACGGCGCGTCCATCGCCCAGGAAGGGGCCAACGTGTCGGGAGGGCAGAAGCAGCGGATAGCCATCGCCCGGGCTGTGTGCCGGGCGCCGGAGATATATCTCTTCGACGACTCCTTCTCGGCCCTGGACTATAAGACCGACCGCATGCTGCGCAGCGTGCTGAAGAGGGAAAACGCCGACGCGACCAGCCTGATCGTCGCCCAGCGTATCGGCACCATCATGGACGCGGATTTGATCATCGTGCTGGACGAGGGCAGGATCGTGGGTAAAGGCACGCACAAGGAGCTGCTCCGGGACTGCGCCGTATACATCGAGATCGCCATGTCACAATTAAGCGAAGAGGAGTTAGCTTCATGAGCGAGTATAACGAAAGAGTGGAAAATAGAAGCTCCGCTGCCGGAGTGGGCAGACCCGGTATGAGAGGAGTCAGGGAAGAAGGCGGATCCGGCGGCGGCCCTATGGGCGGAGGACCGGGCGGCCATGGCGGCGGCCCCATGGGCGGAGGCCCCGGCAGGGGAGGCCCACCCGGCATGGGCGGCCCTGTAGAGAAGGCGAAGGACTTCAAAGGTACCTGGATCAAGCTCATCCGCTACTGTCGCGGCTACCTGCCCGCCATATCGGTGGCTCTGGTCATCGCCGCCGCGGGTACTGTGTTTCAAATCATCGGCCCGGACAAGCTAAAGGACATGACCAACGCCATCTTGAAAGGGCTTCCCGCCCTGGTAGGCGGAGTACCTGTGCTCGGGGCTATAGACTTCGGTGAAGTGTCCCGCATCGGCATGCTGCTGGTGTTCTTCTACGGCGCCTCGGCTCTCCTCAGCTTCGTGGAAAACTTCATCATGGCTACGGTCACCGCGCGGATATCAAAGAGCATGCGGGCGGGTATCGCTGAGAAGATCAATAAGCTGCCCCTGAAGTACTTCGACAAGACAAGCTACGGCGACGTCATCAGCCGGGTGACCAACGACGTGGACGCCATCGGGCAGACCCTGAATCAAAGCCTGGACAATCTGGTCAGGGCGGTCACGTTATTTGTCGGATCATTGATCATGATGTTTTACAATAGCTGGATCCTCGCCCTGGTGGCCATCGCCTCTACACTCCTGGGCTTCGCGTCCATCATGGGTATCATGAAGAAATCCCAGAAGCACTTCGTGGCCCAGCAGCGCGGCCTGGGGCAGATCAACGGCCACATCGAGGAGATGTACGCGGGGCACAATGTAGTCAAGGCTTACAATGGCGGTAACGGCGCGAAGAAAACCTTCGAAGATATCAACGGGAAGCTGTACGAGAGCGGTTGGAAATCCCAGTTTATGTCCGGCTTGATGATGCCTCTGATGAACTTCACCGGCAACTTCAGCTACATCGCCGTATGCGTAGCCGGCGCCGCCCTTGCCATGAACGGCTCCATCTCCTTCGGCGTGATCGTCGCTTTCATGGTATACATCCGCTTCTTCACCCAGCCACTGTCTCAGATGGCACAGTCCATGCAGCAGCTCCAGCGCACCGCCGCGGCGGGGGAGAGGGTCTTCGCCTTCTTTGACGAGGAGGAGCTTGCCGACGAAAGGGATAAGCTCCTGAGGCTCAAGGATATCCGGGGAGACGTGGAGTTCAAGAACGTCCGCTTCGGCTACGACCCGGGCAAGACCATCATCCACGACTTTTCCGCCAAGGTAAGCGCCGGGCAAAAGATCGCCATCGTGGGGCCTACGGGAGCGGGGAAGACGACTATGGTCAATCTGCTGATGCGCTTCTACGAGCTGGAAAGCGGCGAGATACGTTTAGACGGGACGCCCATCAGCCATGTGCCCAGGGAGAATGTCCACGACCAGTTCGGCATGGTTCTGCAGGACACATGGCTCTTCGAAGGGACGATCAGGGACAACATCGTCTACAGCAAGCAGGGCGTCTCCGACGAGGAGGTCGTGGAGGCGTGCCGGGCGGTGGGCATACACCGCTTCATCCGGACGCTGCCCCAAGGCTACGATACGGTGCTCAACGACAGGGCTAATCTCTCTGTGGGCCAGAAGCAGCTCGTGACCATAGCCCGGGCGATGATCCAAAACTCGCCCCTTCTGATACTGGACGAAGCCACGAGCTCCGTGGATACCCGTACAGAGCGCATCGTCCAGGCGGCGATGGATAAGCTCACGGAGGGCAGGACCTCCTTCGTCATCGCCCATCGCTTGTCTACCATCAAAAACGCCGATTTGATCCTGGTGATGAACGAAGGGGACATCGTGGAGAGCGGCAGCCACGCCGGGCTTCTGGCCAAGGGCGGCTTCTACGCGGAGCTGTACAACAGCCAGTTTGAGCAAGCCGGATAACGGCTTACAGCGCCTTTTTCCCTTTCTCAGCGTCGCGCCGGCGGAGGTAATACTCATGCTGGCGCTTTTTCTTCGCCAGCCGCTTCTCCTCCGCGGCTATCTCCTCCGGGCTGAGGGCGACGGGGGGGACGTCAAACCTGCCGATATAGTTCAGGTAGACGTCCACCCTTTGCGCCCGGCCGCCCCCCGACCAGTCCGGCTTATGTACGAGCACCTTATCCACGAAGTCGTTGAGCATGGGCGTCGTCAGCTCGTCCTGGCCGGCATAGCGCTCCGCAAGCTCCAGGAAGCGCTCGATATTGGCGCTGTCCCGGTCGAAGGCCTCCAGCTCATGGCTGATCACTTCGGCTCGGGCTTTCAGCTCCGCCTGCTCAAGCTCGAAGGCCCCGGCGATCTGCCCGAAGCGCTCGTCGGAGATCTTGCCCTTGGCATTGTCCTCGTAGACCTTGCGGAAAAGCACGTCCAGCTCGGCGACGCGCCGCTGAGTTTTCCCCAGGAGCTTCCTCCGGGCGGCGGCGGCTTCCTTCTGCCGTATGGCGGAAGCCTCGTGCATCTTTCGGGCGAACTCCTCGGCATTGTCCGCGGCGAAGGCGCAGGCCCGGCGTATCGCATCCAGGATCAGCCCCCTGACCACGGCGCTCCTCACGTAATGGATGCTGCACGCGTCGATCTGCCTAGCCGCGTTGGTGCGGTAGGTGGAACACTCGTATGTGTCGGACATAGCCGTCGGGTTCCCGCGCCTGTCCTCGGTATAGTTGCTCCGCCGGTTGGACATCTTGCCGCCGCAGTCGGCGCAGTATAGAAGCCCCGTCAGCGGATTTGGCGGGGCGCCCCCCTTCGGCGTCCGCCGGGTCTTCCTGAGCTTCTGGGCAAGGCGCCAGGTCTCCCGGCTGACGATGGCGGGCAGCGCGCCCTCGAATACGAGCTGATCCTCGGGGGCGTTGCGTATGACCTTCTTATCCTTGAAGGAGGGCTTGCTGCACTTGAAGTTTACCAGATCCCCCATGTATTCCCGCTTCTGCAGCAGCCGGGCGATGACGTTACCCC
>WRIW01000049.1 GCA_009782505.1 Clostridiales bacterium | reverse complement strand
GATCGCCGACGACAGCGGCGCCATGGCGATCGATTTCTTCCGGGGGCGCTCCATGCCGTGCTCAGAGTCTTGAACGGGGATTTTAAGAAATACGTTGATCTGGAGAAGAAAGAGACGCATTTTACCGACAGTGATTTCGTGGAAATGCTGGAGAGGATAAAGCGGCAGCGCGCCGACGGGTATTTCTACCCCCAGCCCGACTCCCCGGAGGACTTGATAAGCCTTCTCAGCGAGCAATATTACTATCAATTTATCGGAAATACATTGCTGCCGCAGCTATTTAAGTCGGAACCGGACGAAACCTTCCGGAGCATCTTTAATATCACAGAAAACGACGAGGTCGCCGGGCTGATGCTGAATAGCGAGGGGCAAGCCAGGTTTACCTATGGGCTGCTGTTCGCGATCAACGCGAATTCGCCGAATAAAAAGCTGGCCTGGGAGTTCCTAAAATTCCTGCTGAGCGAGGAGATGCAGCAGACCAACATACAATGGGGATTCCCCGTCAATAACGCCGCCTTCATCGAGAAGACGAAAGAGGGCTTCGCGGACGGGCTGACCGACGACGGCAGACGGGAAATCACCAAGGCGGAAAGTATCGAGGCGTATAACGCTTACATGGCTTGCCTGGAGAGGTTTATGAGCGTGTTGACTTACTATAAATTGGAAGAACCGGTTATCGACAACATGGTCGAGAAAGAGGTCGAGCTTTTCCTGCGCGGCCCGGAAAGCGCCGAAGAAGCGGCCGCGTCCTTACAAAACAAGGTGCAGATTTATTTGAACGAGTAGCGGCGGATGAAATCTTTGCCGCGATGAATGGAGAGATTTTTTAACAGAAGAACTTCAAGGAGGGCGTTAACGATGACCATACTTACGCAAAAGGAAAACATCATGCGGGTCTTCGACGGGGAGATACCGGAATGGGTGCCGGTGAGCAGGGATGCGAGCCAGCTGTGCTTCGGGCCTTCATGCATGACGGGCTGGAACAAACGGGACGAGAACAAAAAGGGCGACCACGCCTTCGACCTCTTTGGGGTCGAGTATGAGATAAGCGACCCCAGGATAGGGCCGATGCCCGCGCCTAATGTGTTTAAGATCACGGATATCACGAAGTGGGGGGATCAGTTCCCTGTAAAGAGCTTTCCCGACCTCGGCGCTGTGGACTGGGATGCTATGGCGAGGAAGGATACGGCTGAGTGGGACAGGGAAAATAAGTATTCCCGGGTAGGGATCGGCGGCTCCGGTTCGGGCACTACCTACATGTGGATGGCTACTTTGCTGGGGCATGAGGGCGCCATGATCGCCATGCTCACGGAGCCGGAAGCCTGGGACGAGCTGCTGGACGAGCTGACTAAATTCCAGGAAGAGCAGATCCGGCTTATCGCCAATCATTTCAAGCCGGACAGCATCGTCATCAGCGACGACTGCGCTTTTAATAAGTCCCTATTTATGTCGCCGGAGACTTATCGCGGCAGGATCAAGCCCTTTCACCGTAGGCTTGCTAAAGCTATCCTGGACAACGGCTGCACGCCGGAGATACACTGCTGCGGCAAAGCCGACGCCATCGCGGACGACTTCGCCGAGATAGGCATCCGCTGCTGGAACCCCGCCCAGGTATTCAACGACCTGGAGGGCGTGAAGGCGCGCAACGGAAACAAGCTGATCCTGGAAGGCGCCTGGGACTCCAACGGCGCCGCGGGGATCAGGGGGGCGGACGAAGAGACCGTCCGCTCGGCGGTGCGCTCGGCCATCGACCGCTGCGCCCCCGGCGGGGGATATATCTTCTCAATATCGGGGATGACCGCTGTCTATGACGTGGGCGAGGAGCACTTCGGCTGGATCTTCGACGAAGCCGTCCGCTACGGCGCGAATTTCTATAGATGACACTACAGTGACACAGCAGCGAAGGTTATCTTTGTGTCATTCAAATAGCTTCGCCGCTGCCGGTCTCAAAGAGATGCAGCTTGCCCGGATCCAGGGCAAAACGGCAGGTTTCGCCAATCTCCAGGGCGGCGCTTTTGTCCGGCGGCAGCGGGATGAGCCGCCCGCCCCAGCGCAGGGCTATCCGGGCGCCGCCCTCATCCGCGAGCTCAGCCCGGGCGCTCAGGAAGTTCATCCTTGGCGAACCGATGAACCCGGCGGTAAATATATTGGCGGGCTTATCGTATATATTCGCCGGGGTATCCGTCTGCTGCACGAGACCGTCCCGCATGAGCACAATGCGCGTGCCCAGGGTCATGGCTTCCGTCTGGTCATGGGTCACATAGATAAACGTCGCCTCCAGCTTTCTATGCAGGTCGATAAGGCTGGTTCGGATCTGATCCCTGAGGGCGGCGTCCAGATTCGAGAGAGGCTCGTCCAGAAGGAAGACCTTCGGCTTGCGTACGATAGCCCTGGCGAAAGCCACCCGCTGCCGCTCCCCTCCGGACAATGCCCGGGGCTTACGGGCGAGAAGGCTGCCGATCTCCAGCATCCGGGCGGCTTCTTCTACGCGTTCCCTGATCTCCGGCTTAGGCGTCTTGCTCATCTTCAAGCCGAAGGCGATGTTGTCGTATACGCTCATGTGGGGATATAGGGCGTAGTTTTGAAACACCATGGCCATGTCTCTGTCCTTGGGCAGACGGTCGTTGATCCGCTCCCCGTCCAGGAGCAGTTCGCCGGAGGTGACGCTTTCCAAGCCGGCGATCAAGCGCAGGGTGGTGGTTTTGCCGCAGCCGGAGGGGCCCACCAGCACGATGAAGTCCCTATCCGCTACATCCAGGCTAAGATCCCGCACCGCGATTACGCCGCCCTCATAGATTTTCGTGATATTACGCAAGCTCAGGTCAGCCATGATCTCCCCCGATTTCTGTTTCTTGCGGCTTGGGAGCGGACAGCTTCCACGCGAGGATAAAAATCGCCGCCAGCACAAGCTGCAGCAGGATAAATATGGCGGCGCCGGGGCTGTACCAGGCGTCAAGCCAGGCAAGCTTCAGGGCAAAGCCGCCTACAGCCCAGCTATGGCCCGGTGGCAGAAGCCCCTGCCAGCCGAGGCAGGTCGCCAGCGCTTGCCGCGCAAGGATCATCAGAGCGGCGAGGCCGCAAAGGATGGTCAGGGCAGCCAGGGCGGTTTTCGCCAGGTGGCCGCGGTTGGCGGCGAAAAGCTCCCTGAGATAGAAGCGCTCCGCATCTTTCTGACCCAGCAGCAGGAACCACAGGGGCAGGAACATATATACGCAGGAAGCCGCGAATACCAGGCCGATCCGCCCCGCCGCGATCCTGGAGAGATACACCGAAAGGGGCTCCCGGGTGTAGTCGTCGATAAAGATCACAGCCTGCTCCACCAGGTTCCAGTACTCGATGAACATCAGCATCAGCAGGGCGGCTACGGAGGATTTCAGCTGCGGGGCGACCACATGGAAGAATATCTGCAGGTTGCCTGCCCCGTCGATCCTGGCCGCTTCAAAGTAAGCGGGGGGGATGGCTTTCATGCTCTGGCGCATGAGGAACACGCCGAAGGGGGAAAATATCCCCGGCAGGATGATGGCGAGATAGCTGCTCCTGACGCCCAGGAAATCGGCGACGATGTAGTTGGGCACCAGCACGGCCTGCAGGGGCATCAGCATGACCACGATATACGCCATGAATAAAGCTTCTTTATAACGCCATTGCCATATAGTAAAGCCGTAGGCGGTAAGCATGGAGAATACGAGGTTGCCGGCGACCACAGGCAAGGTGATCTTCAGGGAATTGGCGAGCAGGATCAGGAAGGAAGGTTGATTCAGCAGCACCTCGAAGTATTGCCGGAAGCTGATCTCTCCCGGGAGCAGGCTTATCCGGCAGAACTTCTCCGTTACCCCTTCCACCAGGTCAAACAAGGTCAGCCTGGCGCCGTAGTTCAGGACGATCTCCGCCTCCGCCATCAGGGAGTTGGTGAAGGTGACCACAAGGGGCAGCAGGAAGAGGAAGCCCGCGGCCAGGAGAAAGGCCATGATCCGGCCTTCGGCGCGCCGACGGCGCTTCTCCAAGCCCGTCATAGGCCGGCCCTCCTCTCCATCCTCAGCAGGGCTTGGGAGAAGAGCGCGATCAACGCCACCAGCACGGTGGTAGCCGTGGTCAGGCGGGGATAATTCAGGGAAGAGAACATATTATTCATGAAATGCTGCAGGGTATAAATGCTCTCGTGGGGGTAGCTGCCGGTGATCAGGTATATCTCTTTAAATACTTTGAAAGAGTTGATGATGGACATGATCATGGTTAAGAAAGCAGTGGGGAGCAGACCGGGCAGGGTGATATGGCGGAAGGACTGTAGGGCGCCCGCCCCGTCCACAGTAGCGGCTTCGTAGTACTCCCGGGGGATATTGCCCAACCCTGCCATGAACAGGACCATGTTGTAGCCTAAGTTTTTCCAGATAAAGATAAACACCATGACGGCGAAAGCCATACCGGAATCCAACCACTGTACCCTGGGGGCGCCCAGGCCAGCAAGCAAGCCGTTTACCGCGCCATCCCGGGCGAACATAGCCCGCCAGAAGAAAGCCATGGAGCCGGACGGGATGACCAGGGGGATGAGGAAGATCAGGGAAAACAGCTCGCGGCGCCGGGGGAGGCGGCCGATGAGCAGCGCCACGCCCAGGGACAGGCCCATATTGAGGGGCACGGACACGGCGATGAATTTCAATGTGTTGAACAAGCCCAGCCGGTAAGCCCTGTTCGCGAAGAGGGACACAAAGTTGGCCAGGCCCACGAAGGAGCCCCCCGCCGGCCTGTCCAGAAAGGCGTATCCCAGGGAAATGATGAACGGGCAGATGAAAAATACAGCGAATCCCACGGCCCCGGGCAGCACGAAGAGAAACCCGCCCTGCTTCGGCAGCCGGCTGCCTTCCCGCCCCTTCAAATGATATCTCGCCCTCATGGAAAAAGTATAGCATGGCGGCGGCAAAAATTCTACAAAGAAACCTCAGATTGACACGGTTTTGGGGCTGTGATAAGTTTAGCTATGACTGACGCCGCGCCGCTTTGGGCGTTCGGTGCAGATCCTCTCAACCTAGCGAAAAGCGGAGGTGATCGTATTGATCGGTAAAAATATCCCCCGGGTAGACGCTTACGACAAGGTCACGGGGAAGGCGGTTTACACAACCGACTTGCGCGGCAGGTTCCCCCGGACCCTGTATATGGCGGCGCTGCGCTCCCCCCATGCCCATGCCCGCGTGACCGGGCTGGACTGCGGCGAAGCCGGGGCGCTGCCGGGGGTCGCCCGCATCATCACCGGGCAGGAGCCGGATGTGAAATGGGGCCGTTTCCCCGCCATAGCCCGCCCCGCCCGGGGCGAAGCGCTGTGGGCCGGGCAAGCCATAGCCTGGGTGGCGGCGGAGACCATAGATATCGCCCGGGAAGCGGCCGGGCTCATCCGCGTGGCCTACGAGCCCCTGCCTCATGTGCTGACCTGGCAGGAGTCCCTCGTGCCGGATCCCGCGTCGGTGCTGGAGCCGGGTAAAGCCGCGGATCTGCCCGCAGGCGTGAAAGAGGAGTTTGACCTGCCCAATGTGGCTGGGGGGTACTACTTAGATACCGGGGACGTGGACGCTGCCTTCGGTGAGGCGGCTGCTGTGGTGGAAGAAGAGTTCTGGACGGGGAAGAAGTTTGTCCAGCAGATGGAGCCGGCGGCGGCCCTGGCCGTACCCACGGCGGACGGCGGCCTTGAGGTATACTGCAACGCCAGCGGCGTACACGCCATGATCCGCAAGTCCCTTTGCGCTTTATTTGACCTGCCGGCAGCCCGGGTACGGGTGATCCAGCCCTATACGGGGGGGAGCTTCGGCAACCGGAATACTTCCTATATGGAAGGCCCGGCGGCGCTGATGGCTCTGCGGACCGGAAGGCCGGTCTACTACGAGCTGAGCCGTGAGGAGATGTTCACGGCAGCCCCTTCCGCCTGGATATGCGCCTCAAAGATACGGCTGGGCGCGAAGGCGGACGGCACATTTATCGCGAAAGACCTCCGCCTCGCGGAGGAGATCGGCGCCAGCACGGGGGGCGCGTTCAACAACGGCCGCATGTCGTCTTCGTCGACGGCGGCGCTGTACACATTTCCCAACGCCAGGATGCGCACCTGCTCCCTGCTGACGAATACCGTCCCCACAGGCTCTTACCGCGGCTTAGGCGCCCCCGACGCGGCTTTTGCCCTGGAGGGCGCGGTCGACCGCCTGGCGGAGCGCCTGGGCATGAGCCCCCTGGAAATCAGGCTCAAGAACCTGATCCCCAGGGGCGGGGCGGACGACTACGGCGAAACCATCACCAGCATAGGCGCCGCCGAGTGCCTGCGCAGGGTGGCGGAAGAGATCGGTGTCGACGAGCCCAGCGTGCAGGACGACCCCGTATGGCGCAAGGGGAAGGGCATAGCCTGCGCCGCTAAGCAAAGCGGGCATTCCAGCCGGGGGGAGGCGGAGGCGCTCTACTATAAGGACGGCAGCGTGGAGCTGAGGGTGAGCTGCGACAACCACGGTATGGGGGCGACTACCAGCCTGGTGCAGATCGCCTGCGAGGAGCTGGGCGTATCCCCGGAGAAGATACGTATCATCGTGTCGGACACGGCGCTCACGCCATTTGACAATACTTCGGCTTCCTCCACCGGCGTCTACCGCACGGGCAATGCCGTGCGCCTCGCCTGCAAAGACGTGATAGCCCAGCTGCGGGAAGCGGCGGCGCGGTACGCCGGGCTGCATCCCGACTTCGTCCGGATCGACGGGGGGATGGCGCGTTTCGCCGGGGCGTATCCGGATTCCATGCCTCTGGGGCTGCTTTTCGCGGAGAACTCGCCCTTCCGGCAGGATGTGTGGGGGCTGAAAGCCGACACGCCGGTCCGGGGCGTGGGCGTCTATAATTCCGGCCCCCTGGCGGCCTGGGGAGAGGACGGCCGCTCCCCCCGCATGTGGAATTGGTTCCAGTACGCCGCCAGCGCCGTGGAGATCGCGGTAAACCGCAAGACGGGGCAGATCAAGGTGCTCCGGGCGGCCAACGCCGGGGACGCCGGCAACCCCATCAGCCCGAAGATCGTGGAAAGCCAGCTGGACGGGGCGGTCCACATGGCTATCGGCTTCTGCATCAACGAGGAAGTCATATACGACGACTTAGGCGGGGTAGCCAACGCCAGCCTGGGGGACTACCGGCTGCCCCTGATCCATGACGCGCCGAAGGGCGATAACGTCAAGAGCTTCATCTGCCCCGACCCCTTGCCGGACGGGCCTTACGGGGCGAAGGGCATGTCGGAGTCCATCGTGAGCGCTATGGGGCCCGCCATCGCCGCTGCCTTGTACCAGGCGGTGGGCGTGCGGATGAACAGCTACCCCATGACCGCCGAGCGGGTGCTGGCGGCTATCCAAGCGAAGGAAGGGGGCCTATGACATGGGAGCGGCGACAAACGCGACGAACTACTATCCACTTACCCTGACGGTGAACGGCGAAAAGCACAACCTGCTGATCCCCCCCAGCCGCACGCTGCTGGAGCTGCTGCGGGAGGACCTGGGCCTGACCGGCGCCAAGCACGGCTGCGGCGACTCCAACTGCGGCGCCTGTACGGTGATCCTTGACGGGCAGGCGGTGAAGAGCTGCTGTTTGCTTGCCCTCCAGGCCGATGGCGCGGAAGTGCTCACCATAGAAGGGCTGGAAGGAGCAGGCGGGCTGCATCCGCTGCAGCAGGCATTCGTCGACCACTTCGCCCTGCAGTGCGGCTTCTGCACGCCGGGCATGATACTGACGGCGAAGGCGATACTGGACGGGAACCCGGGCGCCACCGAGGACGATATACGGGAAGGACTGCACGGCAATGTATGCCGCTGCACCGGATACAAAAAAATCGTTGAGGCGGTCGTAGCCGTCCAGCGGGGGGACTACGCGGAGGGGGGCAGGACAGATGAAGCTTGACCGTTATCTGCGCGCCTCCTCCCTGGAGGAATGTATCGGGTACCTTACCGAATGGGGCGGCGAAGCCGCGCTGCTGGCAGGGGGGACGGATCTGATCCCCAGGATCAGCCAGGGGCGGCTGTCCGTATCGACGGTGATCGACATAACCCGCATACCGGAGCTGAGCCAAATTGGCAGGAAAGACGGCGGCCTCATGCTAGGCGCCATGCTACGCCTCAGCGCGGTGCAAAAGGAAGGGCTCCTTAGCGGCCCTGCTGAAGTCTTGCGCCGGTGCTCTGGCCATGTGTCCAGCATGCAGGTGCGCAACGCGGCGACCCTGGGCGGAAACGTCTGCAACGCTTCCCCGGCGGCGGACACGGTACCCGGCTTGCTGGCGCTGGACGCTGTCGCCCTGATCCGGGGGAAGCAAGGCTTTAGGGAAGCGCCGCTGGAAGCCTTCTTCACCGGCCCGGGCAGGACGGCGCTGGGGGCGGGAGAGCTGCTTACGGGGTTATTCATCCCTAGCCAGCCAGCACACACCGGGACGGCTTACCGGAAGTACGCCATACGGGGGGACAGCGACATATCCATCGTCGGAGCGGGGGCGAGGGTCACCCTGGGCGCGGACGGAAAGATAGCGTCGGCCCGAATCGCCCTGGCGTCGGTGGGCGCCACGCCGCTGCGCCTGAAGCGCGAAGAGCAAATGCTGGCCGGCATGCGCCCGGAGGAAGCGCCTCTTGAGGACATAGCCGCCGCCTGCGCCGAAAGCTGCTCGCCCATCACCGACCAGAGGGCGACGAAGGAGTATAGGAAAGAAATGGTGAGGGTCTGGGTGGCCGACGCCCTGAAGGGCGCCGCCGCCGCCGCGGGTGATTAAATGTATTGATTGTTGCGTCAAAAAGATATACTATAGTACAAAGACGATACGACAGATTAGCGAAGGGAAAAGGAGGCGTCGATCAATGGCAAAAGGACAAGTATGGGAAACCCGGCCACTTGAGTTTTGGGATTTCGC
>WRIW01000048.1 GCA_009782505.1 Clostridiales bacterium | reverse complement strand
GATGGCCCTGATGGAAGCGCTGGATCTGGATCTGGCCGGTTCCAGCTTCTCGGGCTTTTATCATCTATGCCGGTGTACATTGCTTACCACGGAAGCGGATTTTGATAAATTCGACGAGGCTTTCATCGAGTTTTTCAGTAACGTGGGCAACCGGGGAAAGATGCCGGAGGAGCTGGCTTCCAACGAGCTCACCGACGGCTTGACGGACTGGCTGTCCGTTGACCCCCAGTACTATGATTTGTATTATTCGGAAGAACACATGAAGATACTTCAGGCTTTGACGGAAGTGATCGAACGCCTCCTGGCGAAGATGGAGGAGCAGATCGCCAAGGGCGGCGGGATCATCGGTACCTGCGAGGTATGCACGGCTTGCGGCTTATGCTCCAGGGCCTTCGGCATACAGGCGCCGGAGGAGAACGAATCCGAGGCCGCCGGGCGCGCGCCGAAGGATAAGGGCCGGAAGAAGTCCGGCGGGGGCGCGTTGTCCATGGCCCATGACAGAAGGTTTCGGGATTTCCGGGAAGATACGGTTCTCGACCTGCGGCAGTTTCAGGTGGCGTTCAGAAGGCTGCGGCAGAATTCCAACCGCAACGATTCCCGCGCCCTGGAGCTTGACGTCGATCAGACGATCAAGAAAACAGCGGACAACGCCGGGCTCCTGCATATCTGCTTTAAAAAGCCCCGCAAAAATATTATCAAGCTGGCTGTGCTTATCGACTCCGACGGCTCCATGAGCCAGTTCGCGGATATCTGCAACCGTTTGTTTCAAGCCGCCCGTAAGACCAACCATTTCAAGGATTTGAAGTTTTATTATTATCACAACTGCGTCTATGACCATTTATACGAGTCCCCGCTATGCGTCAACGGCAAGTGGGTGGAGACGGACTTCGTCCTGCGCAATCTCGACGGCGAGTACCGGGTGATTTTCGTAGGAGACGCGGCTATGGCGGATTCCGAGCTTTTCCGCATCGGCGGCAATGTGCTTCTTGAGCGGTCAAATGCCCTGCCCGGGATCGACTGGCTGAAGAAGCTGAGGAAAAAGTACCACAAATCCGTATGGCTGAACCCCATCCCAAAGGAAGAGTGGGAACGGCTATACGGAGGCAAGACGATACAGGCGGTCAAAGACGTGTATCCGATGTTTGAGCTTACCGTAAATGGCCTGGGCAACGCCGTCACCAATCTACTCAGGGCGCGCTGAAACGAATGTATCACTGAGTGACACAAAGAGGGTCATTCTGCAATGCTGTTACATATAGTATAATGAGAGCCGCAATCCGTCATGCTCCTGGACGATATCTGCAAATCATCGCGATAATCCCGATTAAAACCTAACGGCTCCAACACAACATCCTGTTGTGTTCCGCCTAAGCAGACATCCTGTCTGCTTTACGGCTTCCATGATTGATTATCCCGTGATTTGAGACGATATCGTCCAAAGTCGCTTAGCCGGATTACGGCTCTCTTGCTTGCTATGTCAGCAGAACGGCTCTTTTTACGTCCTCTTTGTGCTCTTTGTGCTTAGCCGCCGTCGAGCTTTGGGACGATGTAGACGCTTTCCCCGTCGCTCAGCCGCCGGATCCGCGCCTCAGCCGCCGGAACCACCGCGCTGTCGATGATCACGACGCAGGCGTCGAAGTCCACTTTCGCGTGGGACAAATTATAATCGCCAACAATATCGCCCAGGGATAACCCCGGGCGATATTCGTATTCGACCTCGTTCAGCCGTATCATCGTCGGCCTACTTATATGGATATATTGCGTTCATGTGCTTCTGCACTTCTTCGTCGGTAAAGGTGAAGGCCGGCCCGCCTTCGTATCCGGCTTGCTTGAGAAACTCGGGCAGCCGGTCGTCCGCCGAGGTGAAACCGGCGCCTTCATTAAACATGCGTTCAGTCTTCAGCGACTCCTTCGCCATCTCCATGCATTTATCCATGGTCCACTCGCCGCCGAAGGCGCCGGCGTACAGCTCCGGTAGCATGTCCGGGTCGGCGAGGGCGAGGCCGCTGATGAAGGAGCACAGGAAATCGTTCGCCAGGGCGGTGCTGATGTGGGCGTTGATAGCCATGTCGGGGAGGACTTCATCCGGCGCGCCCGGCGCCACCACCATCCCGAAGGTATGGTCGGCGCCCTGAGTAGAGACACAGTAGGTGATGCCGTTTCCCTTGAATCCCCGGGGATCGTAAGCAGGTATGCCCTGATGCTTCACCACAGGTATCCGCGTCACGCCGATAGCTTTGCCAAGGGCTTCGGTACCCTGGCCCATGAGGCGCCCGAACTCCGTACCCTCGCGCAGCTCGTCAAACAGGGCTTCGACGCCGTCGGCGTCTCCCCAGGCGATCTTGCCGCCCTCCATGCATACGCCCATGGTGCATCCCGTCTCGATGGAGTCTACGCCGATATCGTCGCAGAGATAGTCGAACCGCGCGGTTTTGTAGAAATCGTATATCTCTAGATTTGGCCCGAACATAGCCGCCGTCTCATACTCGAAGCCGGCGGTGATGAAGTTGCCCTTGTCGTCGTGATAGATGTTGGAGCACATCACGATGCAGCCCGGATGGCAGGATAACCCGTTCTTGCCGCCGGCTTTCGTCCCCGCTTCCTTCCAGTTTTTAGATGTAAAAAGCGCTTTCTGCTCTTCGCTGAGTGGAAGGCCGCTAAAGTTTCTGTGGGGGACGATGCCCAGAGGTCCGGTAATGTCCATCATGTTCGTCGAACCCGTCTCGTGTAGCCCCTGCGTATGGGGGCTTTCCCGGCAGATTTGGACGAATTTCTTTCTCGCTTCGTCAAATCTCGCCTTGTCCGCATACTCGTAAACCGCCGGCTTTTCAGCCTTTTCGGCGACGACAGCCTTGATCTTCTTGCTGCCCATAAGAGCGCCAAGACCGCCACGGCCGGCCGCGCGGCAGGGGTGGCCCGTGCCCATCTCCGAGACCATGACCGCGGCGGAGCGGTAAAGCATATCCCCCGCGGGGCCGATGCACATGACCGCTATGTCTTTACTATACTTCTCGAACATCTTCCCGCAGACGTCATAGGTCCCCAGCCCCATGAGGGCAGAGGCGTCTATCAGCTCGCATCGGCCTTCTTTATCGATATACAAATACTTCCATCCGGCGTCTTGCACGGGCAAGTCTTCGAGGACGATCATCTTGATCCCGTGGCCGGCCATCATGGGCCCCATCATCCCGCCCACGCTGGATTCCTTTATCGTACCGGTCAGGGGGCTTTTGCCGCCCAGGGATACGCGCCCGGATACGGGGAACGAGGTACCCGCGAAAGTCCCGGTGCAAATGACTAATTTGTTGTCCGCACCTAAAGGATCGCACTTCGGGTCAACTTCATCCAGCAGAAATCTGTCGACTAAGCCTCTTTTGCCATAGACGCGGTACTTTTCCGCCATGGGCGCCGCAGTGATCCCGCCGGTTTTCGTGTTGACCCTGATCATAGTCTGCATAATACAACCTCCTTGTCACATCACCAGGACGGGCTTGATCGTCACGCCGGAAAGGGAGTCGTTTGCCGCGGCGTTGATATCTTCGAAATCATAGAATTTGATCAGCTTATCGAAGGGGAACAGGCCTCTCTGATAAAAGTGGATGAGCTGAGGGATGAATTCCCATGGGATGCTCCGGCCCTCCGTGATGCCCATGATGGTACGGGCGCCGATGAAGTTGTAAGTGCACTCCCCGCCGCCGCCGATGACGGCAAGCTTGCCGAAGGTGTTCGTGCACTCCAAGGCCATGCGGGCGGTGGAACCCGTACCGCTGGCATTGACGGCGTAATGGGCGCCCTTGCCTCCCGTAATGTCCCTGATGGCGGGTATGGGCTCGACCTTCTTCGCGTTGATGGCATGGGTCGCGCCCAGCTCCATAGCCAGATCCAGGCGGGAGTCTACCGTATCTACCGCGATGAGAGGGTAGCAGCCGCAAATCTTCGCGGCCATGAGGGCGCTCATGCCGACGCCGCCGCAGCCGACCACTGCCAGGGAGGAGCCCGGCTCGGGCTTAAGCGCGTTTAGCACGGCGCCCGCGCCGGTTTGTATGCCGCAGCCCAGCGGGCCGGGCAGGCGGATATCCACGTCCTCGGGCATGTGGACCAGATTGTGCACATGGGTGACGGAATACGTGGCGAAAGAAGCCTGATTGAAGAAGTTGGAGAGCTCCACGCCGTCTTTGGTCAGGCGGGTCGTGCCGTCGTAAGAGCGGCCGCCGAAGTTAAGCCGACCATTTTGCTCGCATTCATAAGGCCGCCCCGTGACGCAGGGGTAGCATTCGCCGCAGTAGCTGAAGGACATGGCTACTTTGTCGCCCGGGGCGAATGAGGTGACCTGATCCCCTACCCGCTCGACGATGCCGCTGCCCTCATGACCAAGCACCACGGGATAGATCTTGGACATCTGCCCGCTAGCCAGCAGGTAGTCGGTATGGCACACGCCGCTGGCGACGACTTTCACAAGTACTTCGTTGGCCTTTGGCTCCGCCAGGTCGACTTCTTCGATGATGTACGGCTCGTTTGGTTTATAGATGACGGCGGCTTTGATTTTCATAAAGGCATCATCCTTCCTATTCAAAATGAGGCTTCGCTCCAAGTCATACTATCATATCTGCTTATGCTTGTCTATGAACGGGGACGCAAAAAAACCCCGGAAGCGTTGCGCAGCTAACGGTTAGGAGGCGGGAGTCAGGGGTGCGCCTATTTGCCGCGATGGTTCACAGCTTCGGCCAGATATAGTAATCGTTCGATGCATATCCTATCGACTACAACGCGACGTCCGTGTCGCGATTCCGTCTGGCATGACGTCGTGTCATGCCTACGGATTTGCATGGTTTGCGATTTCTTATCTGGCAGACGAAGCTGCTCAATCCATCGCTTGCATATAGCCGCACCCTAAGTCTCCGCCTTGCCGATCAGCAGAGCTTTGCTTCCGGGGATATGGGGCAGCGCCCCATGTCTATCAAAACGGGTCGGCGGTGGGGCTGACCGAGGCGTTATAAGCATCCACGGTCTGCAGCTCGTAAGCCATGCCCATAGCCAGATCGTCGTCAGGATTGTAGAACTCGGCTACGTTCTCTTTCGTGATAGCCAGAGTCGGCGTATAGGTATTGGCGACGATATTGTTCATGTCCTTGCCGTCGATAAAGATGTTTTTCGCTATGGTCATCATGCCGATGGCGTTCATCCTGGAGCTGTTGTTGCCGATAGCGATGATCTCGCCCCGCATAAGGGCTTCCATACCGACCCTTGTGCCGTCCGCCGGGCAGGCGATCTGGATATCCACGCCGGGTGTACGGTTGTTTTCCCTAAGGACCTGCTCTGCGCCGGGCCACATGGGATCGCATTCCACAACCAGAAGGTCGAGATTGGGAAGGACGGCGATGAGGTCTTCCGTAGCTTCCCGTCCGCCGGGGGCGTCGGGATTGGAGTTGGCGGTCTGGCCGTAGCTCAGGAGCTCAAGGCCCAGTTCAGGCGCTGATTTGCTGCGCTTGTCGGCAAACTCTCTCCAGATGGTATATCCGTCGTAGATGGCTTCCCACTTGCTGGGATACGGATTTCCGTCGATCTCCCGGGCCGCGTACAAGTAGCCGCCCACGAAGCCATTGCCCCGGCTCTCCGTGTCTCCCGAACCGATTTGGATCACGGAGAAACCGACCTTGATGGATCCGCCCTTTTTGTGCATTTGCTTGGCGGTGTATTCCCCGACGTAGAAGCCGGATTTGTACGAGCCGGACAGAATGTCCGTGATCACGTTGGAGTCATAGTTGACCGGCTGGTTCGAAGTGGCGATGACCGGGATGCCGGCTTCCGAAGCCTCTCTAAATACCGCGCTGGCCGCCTGGACGTCCGTATTGGCGAAGATGATGTCCACGCCCTGGACGATGAAGGCCTGCATGTCCGCCAGCCCCTGCTCTGTATTGAAATTATTGACCTGGGTGATCAGCGTGTGCCCTTCCGCGGCGCAGGCTTCTTCAATCGCCTTATGCATCGTCACGAAGAAGGGACTGCCCAGGGAGCCAGTGGTATAACCGATGGTGAGCTTGTCCTTTTTCTCTACGGGAAGGCCTTTGATCACGCCGGACCTATCCTGCAGTACCTTTGCCGGGATGCCGTTGAAAGCGGTCAGGTCTTTTTCGATGAGATCATAGACCTTGTCCCTGGCCGACCTGTTGTCCTCTACGGGCGCCGCGCCGCCGCCGCCGCTGCTGCCGCCGCAGCCGATCAAGGCGAAGAGCAAACTAATAGCCAAAATGCCCGCGATGAGTTTTTTTGATGTCTTCAATGAATAAACCCCCTTAGATTTTTCGATCTGGAATACCTTACTAATCTATATCAAAATGCGCGGATCCGCGAAAGGGCTTGCCGGGCCCTCAGCGTCTCCGACGGCATATTGAAACTCGGCGCTTTATCGGCTTATCTGCTGTTTCTGGCGTTGACCACGCTCCGTAGGAAAATCGCGAAGATGATGATGGCGGCCTTGACGCACCACTGGGGATAAGCCGGGACATTACTCAGGCTCATGATGTTGTTGATCATGCCCATGATAAATATACCGACTACGGTGAAAGGCACGGAGCCTTTGCCGCCCCCAAGGTCGGCGCCGCCGAGGATGGTGCCGGCGATAGCGGTCATGGCATAGTCGCCTCCTGTAGTGCTGGGCGACGAAGAGCCGTTGCTGGCGGTAATCAGGATGCCGGCAAGCCCGCCGAGGAAGCTGCAGATGATGTAAGCGGTGAGCTTATACTTCTTGATGTTGATCCCCGCCAGGGTGACGGCGACGGGATTGCTGCCGGTAGCCGTGGATAATCTGCCGAAGGATGTATACTTCAAGAGAAACCAGAAGAATAAGACGATCAAGGCGGTGAGATAAACCCGCCAGGGGAGCCGGATGAAGGGGTCGCTGTTTTGCCCGAAGTTCATGTACAGGCGTACCAGCGCCCTGCTGGATTCCGCTATCTTATTCACGTCCAGCATCTGGTTCATCCCCCTGGTAATGATAAAGACGACGCCTTGTATACCGAAGCTCATAGCCAGGGTCACGATGAAGGGCGCCATCTTCAGGTAAGCCACCAAGAAGCCGTTGAGGGCGCCGATGCAGGCGCAGAGCAGCAAGGTGAGCAGGATCGCCGGGATGATGCCGAAGCCGTTGAAGAGAACCAGTTGGGTGATCATGATGCTCCCGAAGCCTACCGTACTGGCCACCGACAGGTCGATGCCCCCGGTGAGCAGGCACATAAGCATACCCATGGCGATGATCAGATAGCTGGTTTGCTGGCGGAGTATATTGACCAGATTGTTTCTCGTGAGGAAGAGAGGCGATATGATCGCGGACGCCACGACCAGAAGCACCAGGATGATCAAGGCGTTGTACTCGAGGACGAATGTAGCGAAGGTCATTTTCCTCGCGCCCACAAGCATGGTGGATTCCGTCTGGGCGCCGGTCGTTAGTTTCTCGTTTTCATTAGACATTAGCAGTTACCCCCATCGAATAGTTAATGATGTTTTGTTCGGTCAACTCATCCTTCCGCAAAGTCCCAACGCTTACGCCTTCCCGGACGATCACGGCTTTGTCGCACATGCCGATGACTTCGGCCATCTCGGAGGATACGATCACGATGGCGTACTTTTGCGCTACCATTTCATTGATGATGTTAAATATCTCTATCTTCGCCCCGACGTCCACGCCTCTTGTGGGCTCGTCCAGGATCAATACTTTGCAGTCCGAGGCCAGTAGTCTGGCGATGGCCACTTTCTGCTGGTTGCCGCCGGATAAGGTGTTGACGGGATCCATCAGCGACGCGGCCCGGATGGAGACCCGCTGGGCGAACTCGTGGGTGAATTTGTCCTCTCCCTTCAGGTTCAGGATGCCCAGAGAGTTGCAGAAACGCTTAAGGCAGGACAGGGTAATGTTGTACTTAATCGGCATAGTCAGGACGACGCCTTCGGTCTTACGGTCTTCAGGCAGCATGCCGACCCCCATGGAGAAAGCGTGCTTCGGAGATTTGATCTTGACCTCCGTCTCGCCCAGGGTGACTTTGCCGCTATCCAGAGGGTCTATCCCCAGCATAGCCCTGATGGCTTCGGTACGGCCGGAACCTACCAGGCCGTAGATGCCCATGACCTCGCCTTCGCGCACGTCAAAGGAAACGTCCTTGACCGCGTGCCCCGCTCTGATGTTTTCTGCCTTCATGGCGGTAATACCGATATCTACATTACGCTTCGGGAAGTAGTCTTCCAGATCCCTGCCGATCATCATGTTGACCAGGCGCTGCTCGGTGATGTCCGATGTGTTTACCGTGTCCACATACATGCCGTCTTTCATCACCGTTACTCTGTCAGATAAGCGGAACACCTCATCCAGGCGGTGGGATATATAGATGATGGATACGCCCCTGTCCCTGAGGCGGTTCAGTAAAGTGAAGAGCTGCTCCACCTCCCGCATGGTTAATACGGCAGTGGGCTCGTCCAGCACTAGGACGGACGCGTTTCGGGAAAGGGCCTTGCATATCTCCACGACCTGCTGATACGCGGTGGAAAGGTTCGCGACGGGAGCTGCGGGGCTGATATTGCCGAAGCCTACTTCCCCCAGGAATTCCGACGCTTTCTTTCGGAGTTCCTTCCAGTTGATCAGGGAACGTTTGTTTCGAAACTCATCGATGAAGATGTTTTCGGCTACGGATATATCCGGCACGAGGGCAAACTCCTGGTAGATGACCGATACGCCGTTTGCTATGCCGTCCTTAGGACCGGTGATATTAACTTTTTCGCCACGGAAATAGATCTCTCCGTTGTCCGGAATCAGGGCGCCCGACAGCACCCGGATGAGCGTCGACTTGCCGGCGCCGTTTTCGCCTACCAAAGCGTGGATCTCGCCATGCCTGATGCTAAGGCTCACATCATTGACCGCTTTGACGCCGCCGAAATGTTTACTGATATTGCGCATTTCCACTTGATATTCATACTCAGCCATCCGTTATACCACCTTCAATTCCTTGAAATGGGGCGCTGCCCCATACCCCGTCGCTCCGCGCGGCAAAGCCACGCTACGCTCCATGGGCTGCGCAAGCCGATTGCCTAAGAGTGGCATTTGTGGCAGGCTTGCCCCTGCTTGACAAGGGCGCTGCCCCATACCCCGTCCCCCCGCGCGG
>WRIW01000047.1 GCA_009782505.1 Clostridiales bacterium | reverse complement strand
CAACCTGACCGTCATCGAGGACAACCCGGTGGGCTCCACCATCGCCTACCGGACGCCGGACTTCGCCAGAAAGGCGCGCCTCGCCTCGGAGACCCGGGGCTGGGGCAGGGAGATCTGCGGCTACCAGGGCGTCATGTGGGGCTGCCAGTTCCTGGGCTACCAGGCGGACGGAAGCCCGTTCCCCTACCGCAAGACGGTAGTGCCCATCCCCTGCGTCTGCGACCAGCACACCAAGCGCGGCATACAGGCCCGGGACTTTGAGCCCATGCCCATGTGGATGAACGACAATACCATGTATCTCGGCCCCTGGGACCCGGAGCGCGAGGTGGAGATGGCGAACCATAAGACTTACAACACCCTCAGGGTCATCAACGACATCGAGCGCGTCTTCGGGCAGAAATTCGACGACGACATCATGAAAGAGTTCATGCGCATACAGTCAAATATCACGGACTACATGGCAGAGGTCTACTTTATGATGTCCAACATCCCCGCCCCCCTGAGCATCAAGGATATCTACTCCTTCTTCCAGCTGGGCGCCCTGGTGAAGTTCGACCTCCAGGAGACGGAAAACCTGTGGAAAATGATACGGGACGAAGTGAAGTGGCGGGTAGACAACAAGATCGCCGGCGTGCCCACGGAGCGCTTCCGCTGGATGGAAGCCCATCCGCCCTCCTGGCATTTCCTGAAGTACTACCGGTATATGGAGCTGTACGGGGCCGTATGCATCGGCTCCCAGTACACCAGCAACTGCGCCCTCCAGCTGGAGATCAAGGCGGACGGGACCAGGGGCGTGCGGAGCTACCCCAGCTTCCCGGCGGATACGCCTTTTGAGACCCGGGAGGATATCTTCCGCTACGGGACCGGCAACGACATGCGGCTGCCCCATCACTTCAAGCAGGACGAATATCTCCGCCCCTACGCCCTAAACGAGTTTGCCGACTACTACCGCTGCGACGGGGCCTTCTTCGCCATACACCGCAGCGGCGTGGGCTGCACCATGACCCGCAAGGAGCAGGCCATGCGCCTGCGGGAAGCCGGATACAGCGTCATGTGCTACGAGGTGAGCCAGTCCGGCGACCCCACGGACCTGGACGAGAAACGCATGCTCGAGCAGTTGGATTCCTGGATGGAGATCAACGGTTTGCGCAAATTGGATATGTGAGAGGAGGCGGCGAAAAAATGATTACAGCCGGTATCGATATTGGGATGGAAAACGTCAAAGTCGCCGTGATGAAGGATGAAAAGGTCCTGGGCAGGGGCAGGGGCGTATCCGGGGGCGCGGGGCGCGCCGCGGCCGCCGAAGCCGCCCTGGGGGAGGCTTTGAAGGAAGCCGGGCTGGCTAAGGGCGATGTGGAGAAGATCGTCGCCACGGGCAAGGGCAAGTTTGACCTGCCCTTCGCCGATGAAGTGGTCACCGAAGCCATCGCGGCGGCCAAGGCGGCGGAGTATCTGTGCCCCGGCGCCACTACGGTCATCGACGCGGGGGCCGACGAGACCCTTGTGGCGACCCTCGGCCAGGACAAGCCCGTCCTGGAGCTGGCGATCAATGAGAAATGCGCCGCCGGGGTGGGCATACTGCTCAAGAGCATAGGCAGGAGGCTGGGTATGACGCCGGAGGAGATGAGCGCCGTACCGCCGGTAGCGGCAGGCGGGCCGGCTGTAAACGACGGCTGCGCCGTGTTTGCCGAGCTGGACGCCCTGAGCCTGCTGAATCACGGGGCTTCACCCCGGGAGGTAGCCTCGGCGGTCACCGACGCGGCGGCGGTGCGGGTCTGCATGACCTTCAACGACATCACCATCCCCGCTGCGGAAAAGGTTGCCTTATTCGGGGGGTTGACAAATAACGCGGCTTTTATCGCCGCGCTGAAATCCTACGCCAAGGTGGACCTCGCCATCCCCGCGGAGGCGGACTACGCCGGGGCCATAGGCGCCGCCCTCATCGGGGCGGGCTGGGGGATCAGCCCCTTCGCGGCGTAGCTAAGCTACGCCTATAGCCAAGTCGGCGTAACCTCGGCGCGATCAAACACGGGGCTTTGCCCCACACCCCTCGCTGCGCCCCACAGGTTATGCCCGTACACCGTGTTGGAGCCCGGCGGCAGCGTTGCCTACTGCGGCTCGATGCGGTCGTAGTTGACCTGGGTATAGCTCAGGCCCCAGCGGTTTGGCTCTCCTTCCCCCGTATGGGTCAAGCTGCTCATCTGCCCGCTCACGCCCATAGGCCCGGAGTATAATTCGAAAAGGTAAACCACTTCAAGCCCTGTGCCCGGCGTTTCCTCCGGCACGGGGCCCTTTTTGATGTTCCGCACATCCGCGCCCAGGTAGGACGCCCAGGCCTTCACCCTCTCTTCCGTATAAGCCGGATTATCGCTGCCGGCCCCGGCGAAGGAGAAGCTGAGTATCTTGCCGGTCTGGTCGTCCATATAGAAAACGCCATTGACATAGTCCGAGCGGATCTCGATCTCCCAGAGGATCATATTGATCGCCGGGGCGTCATTTTGTATGCACAAGGTCACGCCGGCCGTGAAGCCCGCCGGCTCCTCCTCAGGGGGGCGCGGGTAAAGGCGCAGCTCGTACAGCTTGCCCAGCTCTTCCAGAAATCTCCCGCGTATCGTCTCTTGGCCGTATTCCGCGCCCTTCTTCAGCGGCACCACGGTGACGCCGGACGGCTGGGCCAGCAGCCCGGCTTTGTCTGCCATGGAAATATTCACATACTCCGACATTTCCGCCTGGTCCAGAGGCTCGCTCCTCACCTGGCCCAGGATCGCCCTGTCCCTGCCAAGGGCGATCTCCCCGGGCAGAAACGTACCCGCGGCGATGAGCAAAGCCACCGCCACCGCGCCAAATATATATTGGGAAGTCCTGGCCTTCATCCTCTCACCCTTTCAGACTTCTTGCTTTCGGACCTTCATCCCTTTAAGCGCAGGGTCACCTTCGTGCCCTCGCCCAGCCTGGATTCAAACTCCATCTCCCCTTTATGGAGGCCGACGATCTCATTGCAGATGGCGAGCCCCAGCCCGGCGCCGCCCCTGGCCCTGGCCCGGGATTTGTCCACCATGTAGAAAGCCTCGGTTATCCGGGAGATATCTTCCGCCGGTATGCCTTTGCCGTCGTCTTCGACGGTGATGATATAGCTGTCCGCCGACGTCCTTGCTCCGGATAAGCGTATCCGCCCCTGCCCGGAGATGGACTTCTTCGCGTTGTCGATGAGGTTCAGGATGAGGGTGATCATCAGGTCGGGCTCGATAAGTATGACCTCCTCCGGCGCCTCCCAGCTGAAGTCGATCCCCGTGTCCTTCATCATCGGGTAGATGATCCCGCCGATGTTCCCGAAGAGCTGCCGCATCCCCTGCCGCTTCATGGGGAAGTCCTGGTTCTGCAGGACGATGAGCTCAAGGAGCTTCAGGGATAATGCCTCCAAGCGCTTCCCCTCGCTGAAGATATAGTCCGCGGCGAGCATCCTCTCTTCCTCGCCCAGCTGCTGCGAACGCAGCATATCTCCATAACCGATGATGGAGGTCAGCGGCGTCTTCGCCTCATGGGCAAAGCTGCCCACGAAGTCCCGCTGCCTTGTGGCGGCGTCTTCCAAGTCCTGTATCTTCACTTCCAGGCTCCCCGCCATCTCGTTGAAGTCGGCGGCGAGCATGCCCAGTTCGTCTGTGGTGTTTACTTCCACCCGGTTGTGGTACCGGCCCTGGGCTATCTTCCGCGTCGCCCTGGAGAGCTTGCGGATGGGGTAGGCGGTCCAGAAGGACACGGTGAATATCAGTATGCCATTTAACGCCGCCATGAAGAGGATCAGCCTTCGGTATATACCGAAGAGCTCCTGCCGGTCGGCGAATACCGGCGTTATGTCATGGAAGCTTTCCAGGTATACCGTATTCCTCTGGCTCCTGGCCGCGCTCACCGTCTGCACATAGTATGCCCCGTCCTGCTCGACGATGGTATGCACCCTGGCGTCCCCTGTGATGATCCCCAGCAGGCCCGCGCCGAAGTCCACGTCGCCGCTCTGGCGGATGACCTGGTTATCCCCGTCCCATATCCTGATCATCAGCTTGTCCCCCGCCGAGTACGCGATGATGGTTTCCGCTATGGCTTCAAGCCCCGCGGCGGAAGCCGTCGCCTCGGCCGAGCGGAAGGCATAGCGCAGCATCTTGTTTTCATCCCGGGCCGCGACGATTTCCCGGTTCAGCGCAGCCTGAAAAGAGGAGGTTATCAGGATGTACCCCCCCAGGCTGAACGTCAGTATCGTGATCAATAGTGTACTGAAAAAAATCTTCCAAGACAAGTTCATGCTAATTCAAGCCTGTAGCCGACTTTGTACACTGACGCGATTTTTTCCTCCCAGCCCAGCTTCCTGCGCAACCTCTGGACGTGCAGGTCTACCGTGCGGCTATCCCCCATATAATCGCTTTCCCATATCATCTCGTAGATTTTGTCCCGGTATAGCGCTATATTCTTGTTTCGGATGAAAAACAGGAGCAGCTCGAACTCCTTCTTCGTCAGGGAAATCTCTTCGCCGGCTTTCTTCACCGTCCTTGACGCGGTGTCGATGACCAGGTCGTCTATCTCCAGTAAACGCTGGTTCAGGTCATAGCGCCTTAGCACCGCCTCTACCCGGGCCAGCAGCTCGATGATCTCAAATGGCTTGATGAGATAGTCGTCCGCCCCCAGCTTGAGGCCCTTGACCCTGTCTTCGACCCTGTCCTTAGCCGTCACGAAGATCACAGGCGTGCCATAGTGCCTGATGTAAGGCATCAGCTCGTAGCCATTTACTTCGGGGAGCATTACGTCCAGAAGGATCAAGTCGTACCTGTTGTTCTCCACCTTCTGCGCGGCAGCCATGCCGTCGAAGGCGCAGTCGCACACATACCCCGCCGACTGCAGGTTCATGCGGATCAAATCCGATATGGGTTTTTCGTCTTCTACGATCAGTATCCGGATCATATCTGTCACCTCGCGGGGCGCTCAGGCACACGGGCGTCGCACGCTCAACCCAACCCCCCCGCCTTCCGGCCATACGCCATGGATCTCGCGGCGGAGTAAGCGGTCACTCTCTGGTAGTCGTTGTTCCAACGGTTTACGCATAAGAAATCAAAGATAACGGCCCCCGTCTGCCGGCAGAACTTGTCGATTTGCTCCAACCCGGCAAGGGCACCGGAGCCCGCTTCATCCGGGTGGACGACGACCAGCACCGGCTTGCCCGCCAGCGCGCCGGACAAGCCGTTCTCGCAGCGGCGAAGCCTTTCCAGGAAGTTTTTCACCGGCTCCGCCATCTCGCCCCAGCTGAGCGGCGTGATGACGCACAGGGAATCGGACGCCTTAACCATTTCCTGGGCCTCGTCGAAGCCGTCTTTCCCGAAAGCGCAGCGATGATCGGTCCTGCAGGCGCCGGAGCCTTCATTGCATGCCTTGCAGCGCCCGATCCCTTCCGGGTCCAGCACCCCGGCTTGCGCGCCGCCGTCCGCCGCGCCCCTGAGGATTTCCTGAAGGAAACCGTGGCATACGCCATCCTGCTCGGAACTCCCTGTAACAATCAAGTATTGCACAAGAACCCCCCATCCCGTCCGTGCCGTCCCCTGATGTTTCCATCTTTCACTCCATATGATATAATAAAACCGCCAAAAAAACAATCGGCGAGAAAGGAGGTCGGATACAATGAATTGCGAAAATGTGAAAGAATGCCCCTGCAAGAATACGGAATGCCAGAATTACAAGCAGTGCTGCGACTGTGTGGTACAGCACCGGACGCACGGCAACCTGCCTGCTTGCCTGCGGCCCGCCGAGGAAGAAAAACAGTAAACATATATCAACGCCTAACCGGATATATTCAGATATTTCTGAAAATTAAAAGTGTTACCAAACTGTGACAATTGAGAGTTATACTAAAGATAATCGAACGTTGATCTCTCATGTCTATCGTTCAGTTCTGGAGGTCCATCCAATGAAAAAGATGAGTAAGAAGCCCACATTCCTGATTCAGATGCTGGATAGTCAGAATATGACCTGGCAGGGGACGGTGACCTTTTTAGACAACAACCAAAAGCTCCCCTTTCGCAGCGTCCTTGAGCTGATCAAGCTTATGGACAGCGCCATCAGCCCGGAGGACAGCCTGGAAAGCATGGAAGCCGCCCCTCAGGACGACGACCCGCAGATCGCGGCGGCGCCAAACTGAGGTGGCATTTTCCGAAAACCAGAAGCGCTGGATGGAAGAAGCTCTCGCCGAAGCCCGTCTAGCCCTTAGGCACGGCGACGTACCCGTAGGCGCGGTAGTCGTCATGGACGGGCAGATCATCGGCAGGGGCCACAACCGCCGCGAGGCGGATCATGACCCTTCCGCCCACGCGGAGATCATCGCCCTCGCCCAGGCCGGTAAGGCTATCGGTGACTGGCGCCTGGCGGGCGCCGAGGTATACGTGACGCTAGAGCCCTGCCCCATGTGCGCTTTCGCCATGGTGCTCGCCAGGCTCAGCCTTGTCGTGTATGCCTTGGACGATACCGTTATGGGCGCTTGCGGGTCATTGTTGAATCTGGCCCAGTTTCCGGGCTTCAGCCACGATATATCTATCCGGAGCGGATTGATGGCGGAGGAGTCCTTACTTCTCCTCCGGGACTCGTTCGCCCGGCAGCGGAGGGCACAGCCATGAAGCTACTTATCTCCAGTGATATCGAAGGGACGTGCGGGATCGCCGCCTGGGAAGAGACGGACGCTGACAAGGGAGGCTCCTGGTATTCCTACTTCCGGGAGCAGATGACTAAGGAAGTCGCGGCAGCCTGCGAGGGCGCCTTTAGCGCAGGTTTCACCGAGGTGCTCGTCAAAGACGCCCATGACTCGGCGCGCAACATAATCCCCTCCATGCTTCCGGAAGGCGTCAAGCTGATCCGGGGCTGGGCAAACGATCTCTGGGGCATGGTGGAGGGGCTGCTCCACGGCGTAGACGCTTTGGCGTTTACCGGCTATCACGCCTCGGCATTCTCAGAAGGGAGCCCATTATCCCATACGATGGATACCGGCGTGGATATGCTCCTCATCAACGGGAAGCCCGCCAGCGAGTTTACTATTAACTGCTACGCCGCGGGATTGTTCGGCATCCCTGTGATTTTCGTCAGCGGCGACGACGCCGTATGCGCCCAAGCGAAGGAAATGATTCCCAGGCTCACCGCGGTACCCGTGCTTAGGGGCTATGGCGGCTCCACCATCAGCGGCCATCCCGCCCAGGCAGCGGACGCGATCCGCAGGGGTATGCAGGAGGCCATCACCGGCCGATGGTTATCCTGCATCGTGCCCATGCCTGAGTCCTTCGACGTGGTCGTCCGCTATATGAGGCACCCGAAGGCCGCCTACAGCGCCATCTACCCCGGCGCCGAAAGGCTGGACGCCAAGACGATACGGTTTTCCGCCAAGGACTATACGGAAGTCCTGCGGTTTTTCCATTTCTGCGTATAATGTGATACAATGCTAATGCTAATGCTAATGCGCCCGGCGCCTTGCCGCCGTGAAGCGCCTACCGCACCTGGAGGGGTGTCAGAGTGGTCTATCGTGCGGCACTCGAAAAACTCCCCGCTGATTTCCCGCACATGGTCGAAAAGTCCTTGTTTTAAGCCGTTTTTCCGGCTTAACATCAACTGAATATTCCCCGTGGTTGCCCTAAATGGTTGCCCGTTTTCCGGCTTCCATTTCCGGGCTGAAAACCCCAAAAACTCTTGGAGGAGTACCGAAGTGGTCATAACGGGGTCGACTCGAAATCGATTTGAGGCGTTTGTAGCGTCTCGCGTGGGTTCGAATCCCACCTCCTCCGCTCTTAGGAACTAATGCGAACCCGACCCGATGTTTTTTTGTCGGGGAGGCGTTCGCTTTTTCCTTTCCGCTGGCATAAAAAACCGCTCACAGTATATTTGTAACACAACTGCAACACAAATCGCTGTTAGTAAACTACCTTTATCTGTATAACAGATATGACCGTCGCCACAACCAATAAATAAAATAAGGAAGGGCGTTTGCGTAATGAACATTTTCAAGGTACTCGCTTCTCGCAAAAAATTCCCGGAAGAAATGACTTCGGTTCTTTGGGGTTGGCTGATGCACCCGGAAATGGAACACGGGCTTGGCAGATTATTTTTAGAACGATTTGTAAAAGAGGTTGCGGAGCATGATGATTCTGATGTTGTTCAACAGTTACTCGCAACGCCCGACGATGAAATAAAATGCGTTTTGGAAGAAAGTGTTCCTAACGCGCTTATTGACATTGTTTATTTTTTTGGTGAGTATGTTTTTGCGATTGAAAATAAGATTTACGATGGGTCTATTGAAGAAAAACAGTTGCAACGTGAGTATTATGGGTTGCGCCGAAAATACCCGGATAAAAAAATAATTTTAGTATATCTTGTGCCGGATATAAGCCCGATGGCGAGTATAGAATATGATGGTCTTGTAAACATCATCGAACAATCTCATGCGTGTGCGCTAACCACTTGGTCAGACACGATATGCGATATTATCAGCGGCATTTTCCGGGATGAAGCGACACGCACGATAAGGCCGATTCCTGAACAAACAAAGTTAATACTTGAATCCTTACAAACATTTGTTAAGGACGGTTTTTATGGATATGACTTTATTTACAAGGATGGTCGGAACAATACTCGTTCCGCTTTCCCAAGGTCTACATACGCAGAATTGAAAACAAAAACACAAGGGTTCGTGGGCGTGGCTCTCGGTGCTGCCGGACTAATGAAGATGAGCAAAGATGAAATACTAAGCAAGGGATTTCAATATGATGATTCGCTTGAATGTAATCGACAATACTGGCTTCCGCTGAAAGAATTTATCACCCTTGCCGAACAGCGGATAAGCGGCGAGAGGTTGCCGACAGGGTTTAGACAGCGACTTGATTCGGCAAGCATTTACGAAATGGTCTGTCAGCAGAATAACCGTCAGATTTATATTGGCATACAAGGCGGCGAGCGCGGTTTGTTGGCTATGGGTCAACATGAAGTGAACATAAAATCTTGGCAGGTGACGACAGGGAAACAGCCGAACAGTCAATGGATTTCCGGCGAGAGGTACAAACAAATTTATAAGCAAAAATTCGGAAACGAAATCGCACAGCAAATTAAAAAAGTAGAGGACAGACCTAAGAGCCACGGCAGTCTTGGGAGTTTATCGGAGGGATACTTGGGAAAACTTGATTCAGCCCAAATTTATAGTATGGTCAGTCAGCCAAATTGCGGTAGAGTTTACATAGGAATTAAGAGCGGTGAAAAAGCACTAATGGCTATGGAGCGGCAAGAAATTGACAAAAAATCTTGGCAAGTAACAACAGGAGAACAACCAAACAGTCAATGGATTACTGGCGCAAGATATAAGCAAATTTATGAAAATAAATTCCCGGAGAGAAAACAATCATGACAGTAATTGAACGCTATCAAAATCTTAAACGGAAGGTCGTAGACCGCGCAGATTCTTTCGCTGAATTGATGGAACATCTTGAGCGCAATACCGAATGGATGACGGCTCCGGCATCCACAAGATTTCATCTTTGCAAAGAGGGCGGATTGTTGGAGCATAGCGTAAATGTGGCGGAAACGCTTTTGAAGATTAAAGGGCTGCTTGCGCCTGAAATCTCCGACGAAAGCTGTGTCATTGTCGGGTTGTTGCATGACTTGGGAAAGGCGGGTACAACCGAAGGCGCGCAATATTTGAAAAATGAACCCACGGAGCGACAAAGACAATACGGATACGGGCCGACATATCCATACAGCTTTAACAAAGACCTCACATATCTCAGCGTCCCTGTACGCAGT
>WRIW01000046.1 GCA_009782505.1 Clostridiales bacterium | reverse complement strand
AATAGAGAAGCTTCTATTAGAACTTGGTCGTGGTTTTATGTTTGTTGGCACACAACAGCGCGTCACGCTTAGCAATATCCATAGATATGTCGATATGGTTTTCTACAACAAAATTTTACGAGCTTATGTGCTAATTGAGTTAAAAACGGTGAAGTTATTACCGGAAGCCGTCGGTCAGCTTAACGCATACTTGAATTACTATAGCGCAGAGGTCAATGACGAAAACGACAATCCACCTATCGGTATTATTCTATGTACTGATAAAGAAAGTGTTGACGCTGAGTACGCTTTGGGCGGTCTGTCAAACAAGATTTTTGCCTCACGCTATGTTTACTATATCCCGAATAAGGAAGAACTGATTGCTCAGGTTGAAACAGTCTTAAAAGATTGGCATGAGCAGGATAGCGATGATTAGAGAAATACTTGACAGCATCATCAACTGCGCCCGAAAAACGCCACGTCCGCTTTCATTTTGATTGCGTCGTGGCGTTTTGTTGTTGGCAGCTCCGTTTCTATTCCGCTGTATGCCCTTTTACAGATTGGATTTCCGATACCGGCATATCCATTCCGTTCAATGTCCTTAATTAGCAGATTAATACGCCTTAAGGTCTTTCTATCCTCCGCTTGCCAGCCGATATAGTCAATCCAGGCATCGTCCCACCACAACTTACGCATCATCGCCCTCAATTTCTATTAACTCATGTTCAGTCAATGTTTTCTTCCCGGATTCCAAGTCCGCTTTTAGTGCAGTTAGATAACGAATGTTACTATCGTCGTAAAACCGATCCGCCGCCACGGCGAAAGGCAAGCGGTTATCGCGGGTCACTACACGGGCAAACATATTGATGGCTGTATTCGTGTTCATTCCAACAGCGGAGCAAAACTCGTCCAATCTTTTCTTTACCGCCGAATCCATGCGTACGCTGAATGTTGTCATCTGTTCTGTCATAATACGCCCTCCTTTGCACCCATAATAACATAATGAGTGACATCTGACAATCATTAGATCTCTCGTAATTATAAAATGCTGAAACCATGGTTTTTACCCCATGTTTCAGCATTTTATAATTTTACTTATTCGCGATGATCCTTATTATATAACGTTTGACATGAGCATTCGCATAATATATAATGCTGGAATAAGGTTTAAATCACCATATTTCAGCATTATATATTTCGGAGGCGCGATGTGATCGGACGGCTGGAGGAGCAGCGGCTCCTGCGGGAGCTCGCTTTGAGCGGAGAATCGGAATTTGTGGTAATCTATGGCCGCCGCCGCGTCGGAAAGACATTTCTGGTACGCGAGACGTTTGGCGATGATTTCTTTTTCAGCTATACCGGCGTCGCGAATGTCGATGCGCGGCAGCAACGGGCCGAATTCGCGAAAGCCTTACGCGAACACGGATGGGCGCCCGTCGGCGGCGGCAGCGAAGTACCGGGAAATTGGTTCGAGGCTTTCGATGCTTTGCGCGCATTGATCACAAAAGCGAGCGAGGATGAGCGCCTGCTGATTTTCATCGATGAGATGCCTTGGATGGACAACAAGAAATCCGACTTCGTCCCGGCTTTCGAGCATTTCTGGAATAGCTGGGCCTCCGGTCAAAGGCATATCATGCTGATCGTATGCGGCTCGGCGGCTTCATGGATCACGAAGAAGATTTTCAGAAACAAGGGCGGCCTCTACAATCGGACGACGCGGCAGATCGCGCTAAAACCGTTTACCCTTACAGAGTGCGGGGAGTACTTCGCAAGCCGGGGCGTCGCCATGAATACCCAGGACGTCATTGAGAGTTACATGATCTTTGGCGGAATCCCTTATTATCTCCGCATGTTAGAGAGACGGTACAGCCTGGCGCTGAATGTGGATCGGATTTGCTTTGCGGAAGCGGCGCCTCTGCGCCATGAATTTGACCGGTTGATGGATACGCTATTTACGAACCCCGCGAAATACATCCATGTACTGGAAGCGCTGCACGCGAAAAAGATGGGCTTGACCCGCGAAGATATCGCAAGCCTTATCGACTTCGGAAACGGCGGGAATCTAACAAGGATTCTGCTTGAGCTGGAAGAATGCGGCTTTATCCGCCGGTACAAACCTTTCGGCAACGGGAAAAACAAGGCGCTCTACCATCTCACGGATCCGTTCATCGCATTTCATCTTACGTATATCCGCCATGCGAACAATGAGGATTTCTGGAGCGCCTATATCGACAACGCCGGACACCGCGCCTGGAGCGGTTACGCCTTCGAGCAGGTTTGCCTGGCTCACATCGGCGAGATAAAGAAAGCGTTGGGGATATCCGGCATCCACGCCGACATCTCTTCATGGATATGCCGGGGCAGCGGAAAGGGCGCGCAAATCGACCTTGTCATCGACCGCGCGGACAGGGTGATTAATCTCTGCGAAATCAAATTCACGAAAGGCCCCTTTGAGATAGACCGGGCTTATGACCTTGCGTTGCGGGAGAGGATCGAAATCTTCCGGAGCGAGACAAAGACGCGAAAGGCTCTCCACCTTACCATGATCACGACTTATGGCGTCAAGCCGGGGAAATACGCGGGCGTAGTCCAATCCGAGGTTAACATGGACGAACTGTTTAGATGATGGCACGCTATCCCGCCGGAAGCCGCCTAAGTATTTTTCTCTTTGCGGTTTCATGGCAACGGGTATTATGGTAAAATAATGCTTGAGATTTACGAATCACCGCAGCGGGGGGATGGGATATGAAAATCGCGTTAGGCGCGGATCACGGCGGGTTCCAGCTCAAAGAAACCATCAAGGCCTGGCTCGTTGAGCAAGGCTACGAAACGGAAGACAAAGGCACATACGACGAGGCCTCATGTGACTACCCCGACTTCGGCGAGGCGGTGGCCAGGGACGTGGCGGCGGGGAAAGCGGACAGGGGCATACTGGTCTGCGGCACCGGCATTGGGATCAGCATCTCGGCAAACAAGGTCAGGGGCATACGCGCGGCCCTCTGCGGCGATACGTTTTCCGCTCGGATGTGCCGGCTGCACAATGACGCGAATGTGCTGGCGCTTGGGCAAAGGGTGACCGGCGCCGGGCTGGCGCTGGATATCGTGGAGATATGGCTGCATACGGACTTCGAAGGGGGCAGGCATAAGACCCGCGTAGACAAAATCATGAAGATCGAAGAAGCATGAGCGAGACGAGTCACGAGATAAAGCGGCAGACAACAGCATGCATGCGCCAGCTCCTGGACGCCGCGGGCCTGGAAGCCGGCGATATCCTGGTCGTAGGCTGCAGCACCAGCGAGATCATGGGCAAGCGCATCGGCAGCGCCCCGGCGGATGAAGCCGCTGAAGAAGTATTCGCCGCCATACATCCCCTGCTACGGGAAAGGGGCGTGAGGCTGGCGGCGCAGTGCTGCGAGCATCTGAACCGGGCTCTGGTCATCGAGAAGGAAGCGGCTCTCCGCTACGGCTTGCCGCCGGTATCGGTAGTGCCGGTCACAGACGCCGGGGGAAGCTGGGCTGCTAAAGCCTACCGAAGCTTAGACAAACCTGTGGTGGTGGAAGACTTAGGCTGCCACAAAGCCGCCGCAGGCCTCGATATCGGCGAGACGAATGTGGGCATGCACCTGAGGCCCGTGGCGGTCATGGTCAGGCCGACGGAGCCCTGGATAGGCCAAGCCCGGGTCACTATGGCTCGGACGAGGCCGAAGCTCATCGGCGGCGAACGCGCACAGTATCTGTAGCAGCAGTCAACTACAGCTCCTACGAGCAGAATACGCCTGTCGACACTGTTTGACTGAAGAAATTGCACAAGGAGGAAAACAAATTGGACTACATGGCGGAAATCCTTGCCAAAGCCGACCCGGAGATAGCGGCGGCGGTGACCAAGGAGAAAGAGCGGCAGACGAACAAGATCGAGCTGATCGCTTCGGAGAACTACGTGAGCCCGGCGGTCATGGCCGCGATGGGCACGGAACTGACGAATAAGTACGCGGAGGGCTACCCGGGCAACCGGTACTACGGCGGATGCGAATATGTGGATATCGTGGAGACGCTGGCCATCGACCGGGTAAAGGCGGTATTTGGCGCGGAGCACGCCAATGTCCAGCCCCATGCCGGGGTGCAGGCAAACATCGCGGCCTACTTCGCGATGCTGGACGCCGGGGACACCATCGTCGGCATGAGCCTTACCCACGGCGGGCATCTGTCCCACGGTTCCCCCGCCAACCTCTCCGGCAAATACTACAAATTCCACCACTACGGCGTCCGGGAGGACACGGAAGTCATCGACTACGACGAGTTGCGCGACCTGATGCTGAAGGTCAGGCCCAAGCTCCTGGTAGCCGGGGCAAGCGCTTACCCCAGGAAGATCGACTACAAGACGATGTCCGATATAGCGAAAGAGGTTGGCTCCCTCTTTATGGTAGACATGGCCCATATCGCCGGCCTCGTGGCCGCGGGGCTGCATCCCAATCCCACCCCCTACGCCGACGTGGTCACCGGCACCACCCACAAGACATTTCGCGGGCCCAGGGGCGGCTTGATCCTGTGCAAGAAAGAGCTTGCCAAAGCCATAGACAAAGCCATCTTCCCCGGCACCCAGGGCGGGCCGCTGATGCATGTCATCGCGGCAAAAGCCGTGTCCTTCAAAGAAGCCCTGACGCCGCAGTTCAAAGCGTATCAGCAGCAGATAGTGGCCAATGCCCAGGCTCTGGCCTCGGCCCTGCAGAAGAGGGGCTTCCGCCTGATCTCCGGCGGCACCGACAACCATCTCATGCTGGTGGACGTGCGACCGAAGAAGCTCACCGGCAAGGCGGCGGAGAAGCTCCTGGACGAGGTGGGCGCCACCGCCAACAAAAACGCCATCCCCTTCGACACGGAGAATCCGTTGATCACCAGCGGCGTCCGTATGGGCACCCCCGCCACCACTACCCGGGGCATGAAGGAAGGCGAGATGGAGCGGATAGCGGACATCGTGGACATGGTACTGAGCAACCCGGAGGATCAGCAGATCATGCTCAAAGCGAAGCTTTTAGTCAGGGAGCTGACGGACAGCTTCCCCCTCTTCGCGGAAGAATGGAGGGTATAGATGGATACTCGGCCGGGCTGGGACGACTACTTCATGGATATAGCCGGCTTGGTGGCTAGCCGCTCCACATGCATGCGGAGGCAGGTAGGCTGCGTCTTTGTGAAAGACCGCCGCATACTGTCTACGGGGTACAACGGCGCCCCAAGCGGCGTGGCCCACTGCAGTGAGACGGGCTGCCGTCGGCAGCAGGAAGGCATCCCCTCAGGGGAACGCACCGAGCTGTGCCGGGGCGTGCATGCCGAGCAGAACGCCATCATCCAGGGCGCCCGCCACGGGGTAGTCCTCCAGGGCGCTACGGTGTATGCCACTACGCAGCCCTGCAGTATCTGTACGAAAATGCTCATCAATGCCGGCGTCGAGGAGATCATCTTCGAGGGCGATTTCCCCGACGACATGTCCCTGCAGCTGCTAAAGGAGGCGGGGGTATTCTGCCATAAGCACGCCAAGAAGAAAGCCGGCCGGAAGAAGGTGGCGAATGAAGGGTAAGACCATATCCCTACCCTGCCTCGACGCCCTGAGCCCGACGCTGGAGTCCACCGCTCTGAAGCTGATGGAAGAGGCAGGGGAGCTGGCCCAGGCCATCGGCAAGTACAGGGGCATGAGCGGCGAGACCGGCTTCCCCGAAGAGAAGCAGGTGGTGCAGCTGATCGTGGAGGAGCTGGTAGACGTGGCCCAGACCGCGGTGACCATGATGTATGTGCTGGAAAAGAAATACGACGTGGATATCGAAGAAACATTGCAGCGCCATCTGGAAAAAATGCTGCAAAAAGGCTACATGACCGAAGGGCAAAACCGCCCGGACAGACTGATCGAGGATATGTGAGGGCGACGCAATGAGTGATATCGAAAGACGCATAGCCGTACTGATCGACGCGGACAATATTTCCAGTAAATACATCAAAGCTATCCTGGACGAGCTATCCAAATACGGCACGCCCACGTATAAACGGATATACGGCGACTGGACGAGGTCGGAGATGACCACATGGAAAAGCGTCCTGCTCACCTGGTCTATCGCGCCGGTGCAGCAGTACAACTATACCAGCGGCAAAAACGCCACCGACTCCAGCCTGATCATCGACGCCATGGATATCCTGTATACGGGGCATGTGGATAGCTTCTGCATCGTATCCAGCGACAGCGACTTCACCAGGCTGGCCTCCAGGCTCCGGGAAGCCGGCATGCATGTGATCGGCATGGGGGAGAAGAAGACGCCCAAGCCCTTTATATCGGCCTGCGAAGTGTTCAAGTACCTGGAAGTGCTGGCTTCGGACAAGGCGCTGATATCCGACGAGGCGCCCGCCCCGGAAGGCGCCCAGCCCCCGGATACGGACAATGCCGCCAACGGCGGCAAGGAAGCCCACTCCCACGGAAGCGGAGCCAGCCGGGATGAGATCATGAAGATCATCTGCAAGATCGCCGAAGACACCTCGGAGGAAGACGGTTGGGCGTTCCTGGGTATGGTGGGCAGCGTGCTCAACAAGCAGCAGCCGGACTTCGACGCCCGGAACTACGGCTACCAGAAGCTGGCGCAGTTCGTCAAGTCCCTGGACTGCTTCGACATCGAGTTCAGGCCCACGTCCAACCCGGGGGTGAAGCATACCTACATCCGAAACAAGGAAGGCAAGAAACCCGCCCAAAAGAAGAAGCCCGCGGCGGCCACTACCAGGAAAAAGCTGGTCGTGCCGCGCAACGACTGACCCCACGCGGATTTTCACCGCGCATCTCAACATGGTAAGGAGCTCGATAATATGGTATTCAAAGGTTCCGGCGTAGCCATCGTCACGCCATTTGGCGCGGACGGCAGCATTGATTTCAACGAATACGAGAAGCTGATCAACTTTCAGCTGGACAACGGCACGGACGCCATCATAACCTGCGGCACCACAGGGGAGGCGTCTACGCTTACGGACGACGAGCAGATCGAGGTCATCCGCTTCACCGTGGACACGGTGAAGAAGCGCATTCCCGTGGTAGCCGGTACGGGCAGCAACGACACGAAACACGGCGTGAAGCTCAGCGTGGAGGCCCAGAAGGCCGGGGCGGACGCCTGCCTCATCATCAGCCCCTATTACAACAAAACCACGCAAAAGGGCCTGATCCAGCACATAGGGGCGGCGGCGAAAGCGGTGGACATCCCCTGCATCATCTATAATGTACCGGGGCGCACCGGGATGAATATCGACCCAAAGACGGTGAAGGATCTGCTTCAGTTCGACAACATCGTGGGGATCAAGGAGGCCAGCGGGAATCTGGCCCAGATCATGGATATCGCCGAGCTCTGCGGGGACAGGATGGCGCTGTACTCGGGGAACGACGACAACACGATACCGATACTCTCCATGGGCGGGCTGGGGCTGATCTCCGTCGTCGCCAATGTGATCCCCAGGGATACCCATGATATGATCATGAGTTATCTTAGCGGCGACCATGAGACCGCCCTGCGCATGCAGCTTAGGATGCTCCCCCTCTGCCGGGCTTCCATGAGCGAGGTGAACCCCATACCCATCAAGGCTGCCCTGGGCTTGATGGGTTACGGCGCCATGCACTACCGGGCGCCCCTGTGCGAGATGGGCGAAGCCGCCTTCGAAGGCCTGAAAGCCGCGATGAAGGACTACGGGCTGATCGCCTGATGTAGGCTGAGGGAAGCCGCGCCTTCCGCTTCCCAGGCCCTATGCGCCGCCAGCCGCCTCGCAATGAACCCCGAGTCATCGCCCATGCCGGTGGCGCTACGTAACCGCGCCATGACAGAGACGCTGCACTTTTTGACGGTGCAGCGTCTTTTATGCTTTGTTGTGCGGAATGTGAAGCCCGGCGCTTCGTGGCGCTTCGTGGCTCTTCGCCGGCTTATCTCAGCTTCGTATGACGGGACTTGCGCTTGGCGCCGCGCCTGACGGAGAGGCCGAAGCCCAGAGACGAGCCGCATGCCGCCAGGAGGGCCATGGCGGTGATCCCCGCCGCCCCGGTCTGGGGGAGGCTGCCCAGGGGCGGGAACTCGTCAAATATCCATTCTTCCATTTCCTCGTCCCAGCGCCATTCGCCCAGGGGCACGCCGTCTTCGTCCAGCTCCAGGTAGTGCTCGTCGTCCACGTAGACGATGGAGTCGCCGGTCACATGGGGTATGGGCGGCAGGTCGTGGTCATAGCCGCCTTCTACCGGTGGCGGCCCTTGGGTCGTCCTGCCCCCTTCTGTCTCATCATCATCGGGGGGCTCGCCGTCTTCCTGAGTATCCTCGTCCCCCGGTGGATCGGTTGTGATGACCGGCGGAGGCGGCGGAGGCGGTGGCGGCGGGTCGGGCACATAAGGCGTCGTATCGTCCGGTATCACCGTCGGCGGCGGAGTCCTCACGTAGAGGACCTTCACCACGTTGTTATCCACATCCACGGTGATCACGGGATAACTCCCCACCGTGCCGGAGTTGTAGCCCGACGGCCTCCTGGCGTTGATCCAGAAGGAAAGCATATCCCTGGTGACGTCCCCGGCGGTAAGGGGGTAGCCTTCGTCAAACTCCGTCGTGCCCGGCGCGGGATCGCCGATTTTGTTCTCCGGGATGATGCTGTCTTTATAGTACTCCACCCGGTACGGGTACTTCACCGCTGTCTTGTAGACCACCCTCACCACGTTGTTTTCCACGTCCACGGTGATGACCGGGTAGCCCTCCACCGCGCCGGGGCCATAGCCGGGAGGCCTCCTGGCATTGATCCATCCGCCGGTGAGGTCGCCGGAGACATCGCCTTCCGTCAACTGATATAACTCGTTATACTTGGTGACCCCGTCCACCGGGTCGCCGATCATGTTGCCGGGGCCTATCTCGTCTTTGTAGTACTCCACCGTGTAAGGATACAGGGGCGTCTTTCGGTACACGACCCTCACCACGTTGTTTTCTATGTCCACAGTGATCTCCGGGTAGTAGTCCGCGGCGCCGTGGCCGTAGTCCTCCGGCCGCCTCTCGTCAAGCCAGTCCTGACCCAGATCCGCCGCCACGTCCCCCGGGGTCAGCTGATGCCCCCGGGCGAACCGGGTCTTGCCGCCTACCGGGTCGCCGATGATGTTCTCCGGCTCGATCTCATCGATGTAGTACTCCACCCGGTACGGATAAGACTCGGCGGGCAGATACAGGACGATGACGATATTGCCCTCATAAGCTACTTCAATGTTCGTATAATTGACGACTTCGCCTTCCCTGTAGTCCTCCGGCCTCTCCGCGTCTACCCAGTCCGCGCCCAGGGCGGCTGCCACGTCGCCTTCTTCGATGGTATACCCTTCCACATACCCGGGTATCCAGGGCGTCTCATAGAGAAGGTTGTCTTCATTGGCGATGTTATCTTTATAGTACTTGACTTTGTACGGATAGGTCTCCGGGGCATAGAAGTTGACGAAGGCGTCGGCTGCGGTGAGCCTGGTCACATGGGCCCCGGCGCCATCCACTACCACCTGGAAGATCATCGCGTAGCCTTCCGAGTACCAGCCGGGCTCCAGCTCTTCGGAGAGCTTGAAGTAATAGGTGCCCGCCGCCAGATTAGGCACTTCGATGGTATTCGGCCCCTCGATGATATTCGTGCTGATAATTTCATATCCCCCGGGCTTGACCTCGCCCCCGCCATCGTCCGTGACTTCCGTGAGGATGAAGGTGAAAGCCATATCCCCGCCCGGATAGTTCAGCACTTGCTTATTGAACTGGATAAGGGCTTTTTGCCCGCTTTCCCCGGTCTTCAGCTCATAAGTGTTGGTCACCGTCAGCACGGCGTTGACGCCGCTAAGTATCGGTAAGCTTTCCGCCGAGTAGCTCGCCGCGTACCCCGCCCCGGTGACCTCTTCCACCGTCACCGTGCCTACGGGTATGTTTCTCAGTGTGGCGCTGGAGTTGACGCTGAAGGACACCGCCGTGCCTATCCCGTCCGCCCCCGTGCAGGCGTTAGCCTCGTCGAAGATAAGGTACTGGCTGCCGGCCTTGATTTTCGCGTGGAAGAAGGTATCCCCGGTGACGCTGTAGTCGCCGTAGTCCCCCGCCAGCCTTTTGCCCAGGATCAACCCGCCGGTGGCTTGCTCGTAGGTATTGATGACTTCTACCCGGATGTTGTCGTACATTTCATCATTTGTTTCGTCATACACATCAAGCTTCGTAAAAG
>WRIW01000045.1 GCA_009782505.1 Clostridiales bacterium | reverse complement strand
CCACGGGAGGCTGCTGTTCATCTCTTACCTGAAGCCCCTGGTCAACGGGCACGGCTTCTACCACATCGAAAGCCAGTTCACCGACTTGCGCAGGATGGACGTGGTGGTGGACTACGGGCGGGACCAGTTCATCATCGAACTGAAGATATGGCGGGGCAGCGCCGCTCAGGAAGACGCCTATGAGCAGCTGCTGGGCTACATGGCTTCGAAGAATATGGACAGAGGTTATCTGCTCACCTTTGATTTCCGTAAAGACGCCCATAAGGAGCAAAAAGCCGAATGGGTGCAGGTGGGCGGCAAGGAGATATTCGAGGTCGTCGTGTAGGGCAATAAAACAAATCTGACGCAAGGCAGTCTTCAAGCTCACCTTCGATTGACCAAATGGCGGAGCACCATTCGTCAGTTAAACAGGCGGATAAACCATATATTGGGATATATTCCGTTATTGATTTATCAGATGCAGATAACGGGCTTTATCAAGACTGTAGATGCCATTTCCGATTGGCAGTGGAGCATCGTAGTGCAATTCCTTTGCTACATCTGTATAGCTACCAGATATTCGTGGATCGGCATATATGTAGAACGGTGCTTTAACTAGCTGTATACTTGGAGGCGTGGTTTCTGCAAAGCCGACAGCCCGGTACTCCAAGGCCGCGTTGTTGAGCTCGCGCCTGGTGACGGCATACCCGCCGACCTGGACGAAGAATGCGAAAGACGCTAAGCCCAGCAGCACGATAGTAAGTATCATCCTGGCGGGGGAGCGGAACATGGTTTTCATGGAAAGCATCGACCTCATGAATCGTTCCTCATTTTCCCTTGGCTCAATATGGAACATGCTAATTCGTCGAATCTACGAACAGTTTCTGCTCGACGAAGCGGCTATGGACTATCCGGTTATCTATTTTTTCAGTCTTTGAGCAAATCCTCTGCTGTGACAAGGGATTGCACCATGTCAAAGTAATCGTTGCGTTTAATGCCAAAAGGCGTGATAAGGGTAATATGGACGGCTTTTTTCGTCCTGGTTTCCTCAAGAAATACATTTCGCTTGGTTCGGAGTTCCTGCGCCAGCTTCTTCGTGAAAGAAAACTCTGTATCGGAGAATTTCATTTCACATAAAGAAACCACCTGGTCGTTGCGGTTTATCATCAAGTCGATTTGGACGCCGGGATCCGATCGCTCGCTCCGCCAAGACTCAACATGCGTGATGACGCCCGCGACGCCTATGGCTTTTTTGATTTGATTGATATGAGACAGGCAAACCTGCTCGAAAGCATATCCACGCCATGTGCGGAAAGCTTGTGTCTCGCGCTTTTTCATCCAATGGTCAGGATCATCGTCGGAACTGCCTTTGACAAAGGCTAAATGGAATAGTGTAAAGTGGTCAATCAGTTGATAAATCATGCCCTTCTTCTTCTTCGCAAAGGGAGTATATTTGCGGATAAAGCCGCTCAATTCCAACTCTTCCAAGGCTTCAGAAAGGCTGCCGCCTTCCGGTAGCTTTGTTATCCTCTTGATGTCCTCTCTCGTGAGACCGGATTTCTTTTTCCCCAACGCCTCGACAACAAGTATATGGCGTGCGGCATTGCTAAAGAGCGATGCGTAGAGATTATCGAATTCTTCACGCAGCTCGCCTCCGGGCGTAAAACACAAGTGATTGATATTTTGCGCTAAACTGAGGTTCTTATTCATCAAGCTCAAGTAATAAGGAATGCCGCCAAAAGTCATATAAGTCTCCAACAGGCTAAGCTCGTCGGTTGGAAACCCTTCGCGTTGCGCATACAAACGACATTCTGCCAGAGTGAACGGTTGCAAAAAAATGCGTCTGGTGATCCTATTGTGCAAACCTCCACGATTTCGGAAGAGTTTTTTGACAATCCACGACGCAGCCGACCCGCAAACGATCAGCATCACATCGCTTTGTGTTGACGCCCAGCTATTCCAAAAATGCTCCAGCGCTGAAATGAACCGCGATCCTTTGGCGTCAAACCACGGCATTTCGTCAAAAAACACAACCTTGCGTTTTCTGTTTGACTTTTCCAGTAACACCCGAAGCTTATCAAATGCGGTAAACCAGTCGGCAAGAAAAGGCACGCCTTCTTTGCTGTACTCCGACAGCGCTTTCGCGAAATTCTTGAGTTGCCTTTCTGTGCTTTCATCCAGTACGGCAGTCACTTTAAATGCATAATCGCCGGAAAAGAGATTGTTTACCAGAAAAGTTTTACCGACCCTGCGGCGTCCGTATATGGTGATAAACTCAGCGCGCCCCGATTGAAAGAGATTGAGCAGTTCGTCTTTCTCTTTTCTTCTTCCAACAAGCGTATTATCCAAATCACAACCTCCCATATCGTCCATTTCAGAGAAATCGCATTTATTTTAGCACATTTCTCTGATTTCGAATAGGGATTGAATCACTTTTTGTGGCTTCGTCCTACCGGTATATCACGCCTTTGGCGTATAGGATGCGGTTGGTTTTGAAGTGGACGCTGCACTAATCAATGGCTGTCCTTCTCCGTTGCCATTTTCACACGGCGTTTGCGCCGGGGGCGCTTTCGCGTTATACTTGGCTAATGGAGCGTTTAGTCAAAAGAGGCAGGGATAAGGGAACTTCATACGACGCCGGCAACGCCGCCATGGCGGCGGCTTTTCTGCTGCTGATGTTTGCTTTCGCCGCCGCGGGGCAACTTCTGCCGGACCGGGCCTTTTCCCCCCAGGAAAATAGATATCTCACGCTAAGGCCCGCGCTAAGCTGGGGGGAAGTCCGGAGCGCCGCGTACATGAGCGACGTCGAGGAATATATGACGGATCAGTTCCCCGGGCGGGACTACTGGGTATCGGCAAAGGCCTTGCTTCAGAAAATGTCCGGGCAGAAAGAAAACAACGGAGTGTACCTCGCCGCCGACGGGTATCTTATCGGCAAACCTGATGCATCGCCGGCGGATATCGCTGATCAAAACCTCGCCGTTGTGCTGGCGATGAAGGCAGCCGGATACGACGTCGCCCTACTGGTAAGCCCCATGGCAGCGGAGGTGCTGCGGGGCAAGCTGCCGCCCAGGGCTTATACGCCGGAGCAGGCGGAGCTGCTGGACAAGCTGCGGACGGAAGCGCCCGGCGTCTTCGTGGATGTGGAGCCGGCCCTGCGCCGGGCGGCGACCGAAGGTTTGCAGGTGTTCTTCCGCACGGACCATCACTGGACGGCTACCGGCGCATACCAGGCGTATGAGGCTTATATGGCCTGGCTGGGGGAGGCGCCCGTCCCGGCGGGCGGCTACGATGAAAAGGCCGTGTCCGTGAGCTTCCGGGGCACGCTTTGGTCGAAAAGCAGCTTACCCTTTATAGCAGCGGACAGGATCAGCATATATGAACCAAAGCCGCAGGCGCAACCGGCGCGGGCGGGGTATACGGTGGAATACTTCGACGGCGCGGATACCTGGACGACGTCCTCCGTCTACCAGGACGAATTCCTGAGCCGGAAAGATCAGTACGCTTACTTCCTGGGGCAAAACCAGCCCCTGGTCGTGATCCGCCGGGGCGGAGCCACGGATGCGGCAACGGGCAAAGACGCCGCCGGGGCAGGCAGCGCAGCCGGCACAACCGCGGACTCGCCCGCCGCCGGGGCAGACGCCGCAGCCACTGCCGCCTCTACCGAAACAGCGCAGTCTGCCCGCAAGCTCATGATATTTAAAGACTCCTACGCCCACTGCTTCGTGCCCTTTCTGCTGCCTCACTTCGACGAGATCCATCTGGCAGACCTGCGCTACTGGAAGCGCGACCCCATCGCGTATATGGAAGAGCATGGCATACAAGAGGTGCTGTTTTTATACAATGCGGACGACTTCGGCGGCGACCGCTCCATCAGCCAGGCAGGGGCATACCTGGCGCTGCACTGAGCAAGCGCCGGAGCGGGCGAACCCCTGGGCGTGGCCCGCGCCCCCATACAAACGCCGAAAAAAACATTGACACCTGCGGAAGCGCGGTGCTATACTATCCGAAATACTTATCTGGAGACACATCATGAACTACTTCTCTTCCCTGGCCCTTATTATGTTCGTTATGAGGCGGCCGCGCCGGTAAGATTCGCAAGAATCCGCCGGTGTGGGCGCTGAGAGGCGTTGCATCGGCGGGGGCACTGTTCAGTATACTCCGTGACGATGTACCGTCCCGGAGTTTTTTTATGTGGCAGCCGCAAAGCGGAGGCAGGAGCACAACCTCTAAAGGAGTGAATGGCAATGCAGGCAATCAACGCGCGGAACCTGACCAAGACTTACCGCACCCGGGTCAAATCCGAAGGGCTGGGGGCGAGCTTTCGCGCCCTGGCCAAGCCGGAGTACAAGGAAGTGGAAGCGGTGAAGCAAGTGGACTTGAGCGTGGAGCAGGGGGAGATCCTCGCCTTCATCGGGCCAAACGGCGCGGGGAAGTCCACCTTCATCAAGATGCTCTGCGGCATCCTGCACCCCAGCGGCGGAGCCGTCTCCGTCCTTGGCCTGTCGCCGGTGAACGAGCGCCGTAAGCTGGCCCTGCGCATCGGCACGGTATTTGGCCAGAAGTCCCAACTGTGGCTGCATCTGCCCCCTCTGGACAGCTTCACCCTCCTTGCCGCTATCTATGAGATCGGCGAAGCTGAGCGCAAACGCCGCGTAGACGAGCTTTCCGAGCTCTTCGCCCTGGGGGACTTCCTGCGGACGCCGGTGCGCAAGCTCTCCCTGGGCCAGCGGGTGCGCTGCGAGGTGGCCGCCTCCCTGCTCCACGAGCCGGAGCTGCTCTTCCTCGACGAGCCTACCATAGGCCTCGACGTGGTCGTGAAGCAGGCTATACGGGAGCTGATCCTGCGGCGCAACCGGGAACGCGGCACTACCGTATTCCTCACCAGCCACGACCCGGCGGATATCGAGCACCTTTGCCAAAGAGCGGTGGTCATCGACCATGGCGCCCTTGTACTGGACTCGCCGGTGGATAAGCTGAAGAGCGACAATCCAGGCACATCGATGGAAAACATCATCGCCGCTATATTTCAACAAGAGACGGGCAGACCGCTGGAAGCGGCTTCAGATGATACGCCCGTGGAGGAGGCGCCCGTATGAAAGCCTTGAGGAAGTACTATGTGATCGCAAAGGTCAGTTTTACCAATGCCCTGGCCTACAGGGCTTCCGTGTTTTCCCGTTTTGGCTTTTTCACCCTGTACATCTACGTGTTTATGAGCCTCTGGCGGGCGATCTACCAGGAAGGCGCCGTCCACGGGTACAGCTACGCCCAGATGGTGTGGTATCTGATCATGACGGAGTTCGTGAGCTTCTTCTGCGGCGCGGAGATACTCCAGAAGATGAATGAAGAGGTGAAGTCCGGCTCCATCGCTTATCTCCTTGGCAGGCCTTCGCACTATATATTTTACCAGTTAGCGAACTCCCTGGGGCAGGTTCCCTTGAATTTCGTCAGCTTCGGGGCTCTGGCTACCGTACTCGGCTTGCTATTTGTCGGCCCCCTCCATAGCTTCACCCCCCTTGAACTGGCGCCCCTGCTCCTGTCCATCCTCCTGAGCATCCTGCTCAACTTCTTTTTCCTGACCCTGATCGGCCTTACCGCCTTTGTGCTGGAGGATAATCTCGCCCTGTATCTGATCTACCAGAAGCTCAGCTTCATGCTGGGCATGTTTCTGCCTGTGGAGTTCCTGCCTGCCTGGCTGCAGCCCGTGGCGAAGAACCTCCCCTTCTCCTATATCTACTGGGCGCCTGCGAAGATATTCGTAAACTATTCGCCCGCCCTTTGCCTGGAGCTGATCCCCAGGCAGGCAGCTTGGGCAGCGGCAGCGGCCGCGGCGGCGCTGCTGTGCTATCAGCTGAGTATCCGCCGCCTGCAAGTGAACGGAGGTTGACCATGAAAAAGCATTTGCGGATATTCGCCTGCTACTTCCGCCTTAACCTGGCTTCCGCCTTGGAGTACCGCGCAAGCTTCATCTCCCAGGCTTTCGGCATGGCGCTTTCCAATAGCACGTTCCTCTTTTTCTGGTGGATCGCCTTTCAGCAGATAGGCGGCGCCATCGCGGGTTACACGTACAAAGACGTCTTGTTCATCTGGGCGGTGGCCAGCTCGGCTTACGGCCTCTCCCATGTGCTTTTCGCCAACGCCGCCAATCTCACCGGGCTCATCGTCACCGGGGAGCTTGACGCCTTTCTGCTACAGCCATGTTGTGTACTGGTCAACGTGCTGTGCGCCAGGACCATATTGTCCGCCTACGGGGATCTCTTCTACGGCTTCGCGGTCATGCTCATTTTCTTCGCGGGGGAGCCGGCTGCGTGGCTGTGGTTTCTGTACGGCGCCCTCACGGGGGGCGTACTCATCACGGCCATCAACCTTGCCGCCCATACCCTGAGCTTCTACTGGGGGGACGCGTCGGCCATGGGGCGCATGGCTCTCGAATTCACCATCAACTTCTCCGTCTACCCGGACAAAATCTATGCCCCCGCCGTGCGCGCCCTGATGTACAGCGTCATCCCGGCGGGTATAGCCGTCCATGTACCCCTCCGGCTCTTCCAGGCCTTCTCCCCCGGGCTGGCTTTGGCGGCCCTGGGCGGCGCCGCCGCGTACTGCGCAGCGGCCGGCTTTTTCTTCTACCGGGGCCTGCGTCGGTACGAGTCGGGGAATGTGATCGTCACGCGATTGTGACGCGCGTGGTTGTCCCCGGCAGGCCGGTACCGCGGAGCCGCCATTGTTGTATAATCCTCCGCGAGGGGCTATAATGCAATAAACAGCCCTCGCCGGGTTATGTCGGCGGGCTGCAATACTTGCGAAGGAACGCTCCATGGACAAACTTGCCGGCGGTATCGTTAAATATAAGAACGCGATTTTGGTTCTCTTCATCGCGCTGACCCTGGTCTGCGCCGCGTTATACCTGTTTGTAGGCATCAACTACAACATGGTGGACTACCTCCCCCCCAGCGCCCAGTCCACCCGGGCGGTAAATCTCATGAAGGCGGAGTTTTCCCAGTCGATACCCAACCTGAATGTGATGGTCAGGGACGTCTCCGTCGTGGAAGCCCTGGCGTATAAAGCGCTACTGGCCGAGGTCCCGGGGGTGAGCGACGTCATGTGGCTGGACGACGTGGCAGACTTGAAGACGCCCCTTCGTATGCAGAATGCCGCCCTGGTCGAAGAGTACTACAAAGACGGCGCGGCGCTCTTCATGGCCACCATCGGCGACGGCATGTCCCGCACAGCCTGCGCGGAGATCAGGGCGCTGATCGGGGAGAAGGGCGCCCTCTCCGGTGAAGCCGCGGATATGGAATTCATGCAGAACGCCGCCGTGTCGGAAGTGCTGAAAGCCATGGCCATACTCGTACCCCTTGCCGTGGTGATCCTCATGATATTCACAGGCTCATGGCTGGAGCCGCTGCTCTACCTCTGCGCCATCGGCGTCGCGGTAGTCGTCAATATGGGGACGAACATCATATTCGGCAGAGTGTCGTTTTTGACAAATTCGGTGAGCCCCATCCTGCAGCTGGCGGTCACCATGGACTATGCCATTTTTCTCCTGCATGCCTACGCGGAAAACCGGAAGGTATACGATAACAAAGACGAAGCCATGAAGCGCGCCATCATTTCTTCCGTCACGGCGATATCCGCCAGCGCCCTGACTACGCTATTTGGCTTTCTCGCCCTGGTCTTCATGCAATTCAAGATCGGCGCGGATCTGGGGCTGGTTCTCTTCAAAGGCATCATCTGCGGTTTCATCTCCGTGATCTTTTTCATGCCTTCTCTCACGCTGCGCGCCACCGGCGCCCTTGACCGGACGCGGCGGCGATCCATCCTCCCCGACTTCAGCAATATTCACAGGGTGCTTTCCAAGGCGTCTGTCCCCGCGATCCTCATCGTTGTCCTGGTCATCGTCCCCAGCTTTCTGGGGCAGCGGCGCACGGAGTTCGTCTACGGCGCGGGTTCGGCCAGCGGCGGTACATATCTGGAGCGGGACAAGAAAGCCGTGGAGGACGTATTCGGCAAAACGAATATCATCGTTCTCCTGGTTCCCTCGGGGGATATCGTCCGGGAACGGGACCTGGGCCTGGAACTGGAAAGCCTCGAATATGTGAACGCGGTCATGTCTTACGCGCTGACGGTGGGGCCTTCGATCCCAGCGGGCTTTCTGAGCCATGATATCACCGGGCAGTTCTATTCCGAAGAGTACGCCCGCATCATTATTTACACCGATACACCCGGCGAGGGCGATCTTGCCTTTGGGCTCGTGGAGCGGATAAATAAGGCTGCGGCCCGTTACTACGATGAGTTTTACTCTGCGGGGCAGAGCGCGAACCTCTTCGATATGAAAAATATCGTGAAGGTCGATACTTTGCGCGTAAATATCATCGCAATCGTTTCCATCCTGCTAGTGCTGATGCTCTCCTTCCGATCCCTGACGCTGCCCTTCATCCTGCTGATCACCATAGAGACCGGCATATGGATCAATCTGTCCATCCCCTACTTCACGGATGTGTCCATCAACTTCATCGGCTTCCTGGTGCTGAGTACGGTGCAGTTGGGCGCCACCGTGGATTACGCTATACTGCTGACGGATTACTACCGGGAAAACCGGAAGCTTATGCCGAAAAAAGCCGCCCTTCACAAATCCCTGGGCGACGCGTTCAAGTCCATCATTATCTCCGGGCTGACCCTTTCTATGGCAGGCTTCGCCCTTTATCTCACCTCGACAAATATGAGTATCCGGGACATCGGGCTCCTGCTGGGGCGGGGTACGCTGCTCTCCATGTTTATGGTGCTGTGCTTCCTGCCGACTATGCTCAACGTATGCGACAAAGCCATCGCGAAGACTACGCTGAAGTCGGGTTTCTACTTTGACGAATAAACAACGAAAGCACCGGGCGTTGACCGGACGCGCTTTCGATATGCTTTGGAGGGGATTCGTTTGAAACATTTATTCGACAAACAACCGCGCGACGCGGCGCCAATACTGCTTAGACAAGGCGGGGCGCCGCAGAGGCGTATGGCCCTGCGCTTCTGCAGCTTAGGCCTGGCGGCGCTTCTGCTTGCCGGCTTGCTGCCCCCCGTGCCTGCGGGCGCCGCCCCTTCGCTGAAGGAAGAGGTCGTCTATGTGCGGCTGCTCAACGACGGGTCTGTGGATGAGATCTATGTAGTGAACAGCTTCGCCCTGGACGGGGACGGGCAGATCACCGACTACGGGAATTACGCCTATGTGCAGAACCTGTCCAATACGGACACATTGAGCCTGAAGGACGGCGTGGTGACCATCGATACGAAAGGCGACAGGCTCTACTATGAAGGCTTCCTGATGGACGCGGAGCTCCCCTGGGTCTTCACCATCACCTACAAGCTAGACGGCATGGCGGTGGCGCCGGAAGACCTGGGCGGTATGAGCGGCTTCCTTGAGATGGAAATCTCTACCCGGCATAATCCCCGGGGGAGCCTGGACTTCTATGACCGATACTGCCTGCAGATCGCGGTCTCGCTGGACTCCGGCATATGCAGGAATATATCCGCCGATGGCGGTACCGTCGCCGCGGCGGGGGGAAGCAAGCAGATCAACTTCATCGTGCTGCCGGGGCGCGAGACCGGGCTGACGCTGACTGCGGACGTGGAGGATTTCAAGATGCCCGCGATCACTATCGCCGGCGTCACCATGAATATGGGCCTGGATTTCGACGACGTGGACATGGCGGATATCCGGGAGCTCATCGACGGGCTGATCGAGCTGGACGACGGCGTAAAGGAACTGCTGGACGGTATCTTCGATATGTACGACGGCGTGGTGGAGCTCTATGACGGAATGATGGAGTTCGCCGACGGTGTAGTCGAGCTTGACGACGGCGTGAAGGAACTTGCCGACGGCACGGAAGAGCTGAAGGACGGCGTAGCCGAGCTAGCCGACGGTACAGAGGAACTGGTAGACGGCGTAGAGGACTTAGTAGACGGCGTGGCGGAAATGGCCGAGGGCATGGACGAGATGCTTGAAGGCGTGGAGGAGCTGGCGGAGGGCGTGGAGGAATTCGACGACGGTATAATCGAGCTCTGCGACGGGATAGACGAGCTGTACGACGGCGCGAAGAAGCTGGCGGACGGCATGTTTGAGCTCGCCGGCGGCTTCGGCGGCGTCGTCAGGGGCGGGAAAGAGATAGGCGCGGGGCTGGCGGACTACGCTGAGGGGTCTGGGCTAATCGCGGCTGGCGGCGGTAGCCTATATATGGGTTTTGAACAGTACTTCAATGATGTTATCTTTGGTATGGTGAACGCTCAGCTTGTTGGGACCGGTTTCCCCGACGCTTTACTGCCTTTGAACCGTTTGAACTACATTGGAAATTTTGCGGTTATAGGGATCAACGAGTATTCAGACCCTCTGGGAGAGAACCCTTTAGCGTCGCTGTTTTGGATGCTGAGCCATTACGATGATCTCCTGTCCGGACTCGGTCTTTATGTCGGCGGCGTGGATTTATTGGCAACAAACGCGGATAAAACTGCAGACGGCATGTCCACCTTCGTCAAAGGGCTCAGCCAGTACCAGTACGGGCTGGACGAGTATATGGCGGGCGTGGAGGAGTACCGCGACGGCGTAGGCAAGCTGGCGGATGGCGCCAAGGAGCTCAGGGACGGCTCCCGGGAGCTTCTGGATGGCGTGATCGAGCTGCGGGATGGCGTCGCAGAGTTCCGGGACGGAGTCGTGGAGCTGCACGATGGCGTCATCGAGCTGTACGACGGAATCGTGGAGCTGCACGACGGGGTCGTGGAGCTGCGAGACGGCGTCATCG
>WRIW01000044.1 GCA_009782505.1 Clostridiales bacterium | reverse complement strand
CTTCCGCAAGTGCAACTTTACGGCGAAGCGCACGATGATGGTAGCCCAACAGCTTTATGAAGGCCTGGATCTGAGCAAAAGCGAGGGGACGGTCGGCCTGATCACTTATATGAGGACGGATTCCACCAGGATCAGCGACGAAGCCCAGACGGAGGCCCTGGACTATATCGGGGCGGCTTACGGGGAGCGCTACAGGCCGAAGACGCCCAGGGTGTACAGCAGGAAGGGCAGGATTCAGGACGCTCACGAGGCCATCCGCCCCAGCTCGGTCAACAGGACGCCGGAGTCGATGAAGCCTTTCCTGACGGCGGAGCAGTACAAGCTGTACAAGCTGATATGGGAGCGCTTTCTGGCTTCCCAGATGGCCTCGCTGGAGCAGGACGTCACGACGGCGGATTTCCAGGTGAAATCCTATACCTTCCGAAGCACGGGGATATTGGTCACATTCCCCGGCTACACCCGCTTGTATGAGGAAGGCCGGGACGCGAAAGCGGGCGGGGAAAGCGAGGACGGAGAGGACGAAGCAGTCAAGCTGCCGGCGCTGGCCGAAGGGGAGAAGCTGCCGCTGAAGAAGTGGCAGGAGAAGCAGAACTTTACCCAGCCGCCGCCCCGGTACACAGAAGCGTCGTTGATTAAGGCGCTCGAGGAGATGGGGATCGGGCGCCCGAGTACCTATGCCCCCACTATCGACACCATCGTCACGAGGGGCTATGTGGTCAGGGGGGGCAATAAGCTCTTTGTCCCGACGGAACTGGGGGAGTTGGTGGTGGATCTGCTTAAGCAGCATTTTCCCAATATTATCGACAAGGATTTCACCGCCAATATGGAGAAGCAACTCGACGACATCGAGGAAGGCGACCGGGGTTGGAAAAAAATCATCTACGATTTCTATCATCCCTTCGCCAGGGAGCTGGAGGAGGCGGAAGCCAAGATCGGTCACGTAGAGCTGGCGGATGAGGTGACCGACGAGATATGCGAGAAATGCGGACGCAATATGGTCATTAAGCATGGCCGGTACGGCAAGTTCCTGGCCTGCCCGGGGTTTCCCGAGTGCAGGAATACAAAACCGCTGCTACAGACCTTGAAAGATATCAAATGCCCGAAATGCGGCGCCGGAGACGTGGTCGTCCGCCAGACGAAGAAGAGGAAAAAATTCTTCGGCTGCAGCAGGTTTCCCGAATGTGATTTCACATCGTGGTACGAGCCGGCCGGCCAGGTCTGCCCGGTATGCGGAAGCATACTGGTGAAGAAGCCCGGGCGCGGCGGTACGCGTATCGCCTGCAGCGACGCCCAGTGCGCTTATATACAGATTACGGAGAAAGCCGACGAGGAGGGCTGATACCGGTTGCAGAGCAGCGTGATGGTGATCGGCGGAGGTCTGGCGGGCAGCGAAGCCGCTTGGCAGCTTGCCGCGAGGGGCGTGCCGGTCACCCTATATGAAATGCGCCCGTTTAAGTCCACTCCCGCCCATCACACGCAAGACATGGCGGAGCTGGTGTGCAGCAACTCTTTGCGGGCTAATGCCACCACGAATGCCGTAGGCCTGCTGAAAGAAGAGATGCGCCGGCTGGGTTCTCTGATCATAAGCTGCGCCGACGCGAACCGGGTACCGGCGGGCGAGGCGCTGGCGGTGGACCGGGAGGGCTTTTCCCGGATGGTGACCGAGCGCCTTCTTTCCCAGCCCCTGATCGACATACGCCGGGAAGAAGTCCACAGCTTGCAGCCGGACAGGATAACCGTACTGGCGACCGGGCCGCTGACCAGCCCGGCTATGGCGCAGGCTTTACAAGGCTTGAGCGGCGCCCGGGATCTATACTTCTATGACGCGGCGGCGCCCCTTGTCCTGACGGAATCCATCGACCAGACGAAGGGCTTCTGGGCTTCACGCTACGATAAAGGCGAAAAGGATTATTTTAACTGCCCGATGACAAAAGAGGAGTACGACCTTTTCTATGACGCCCTGGTTTCCGCCCGGGTGACGCCTCCCCGGGACTTTGAAGAGGAACGCTTCTTCGAAGGCTGTATGCCCGTAGAGGTACTGGCGAAACGCGGGCCAAAGACCCTGCTTTTTGGTCCGATGAAGCCAGTGGGCCTCGCCGACCCCGCCGACGGCCGCCGCCCGTATGCGGTAGTTCAGCTAAGGCAGGATGATGCGGCTTGCCGCCTGATGAATATCGTAGGCTTCCAGACCAGGCTGGCCAGGCCGGAGCAAGAACGCGTGTTCTCCATGATCCCGGCTCTGGTAAACGCCGAGTACGCCCGATACGGCATGGTGCACCGCAACACATTTATCAATTCGCCCGCCATGCTGGAGGCGGACGGGAGGTTCAGGGAGATGAGGCTGGTATTCCCCGCCGGGCAGATGACGGGCGTCGAAGGTTATGTGGAATCCGCGGCGTCCGGACTTGCCATGGGCGTCAATGCCGCCCTGGCTTATCAGGGCCTGCCGGGGGCGGTGTTCCCCCCGGAGACTGCGACCGGGTCATTGCTCAACTACATCGTGACGGCGGAGCCTAAGCGATTTCAGCCCATGAACGTTAATTTCGGATTGATGCCGCCTCTGCCGGATCCCCCCAGGGACAAGAAAATCAAGCAGCAGATGTATGCGGACAGGGCCCTTCGATCCCTGGACGAATTGATACAGTCAGGGCGTCTCGGGAGGCGGGTATGAAGCTTGCCGGGGCTTTGGATCAGTTTTACTATTATCTACAGGATGAGAGAAACCTCTCTTCCCTGACCCTCGTGTCTTATAGCAAGGACTGGAACGACGTCCTCGCGTGGTTGGAGACGCAGGGGATGGACGCGGCGGAGCTGGAGACGGCGGATATCACGGAAAGCCTTGTTCGAAGATATCTATATGCCCTCAGCCACAAGGGCCTCTCCAGAGCTACCATCAACCGGCGTCTGGCCGCGATGAAAAGCTTTTTCCGGTTTATGATGCGCAAGGGTTACGCGCAGGCCGACCCAGTGCGGGACGTGATCATGGGCAAGCTGCCGAAGCGCCTTCCTCATTATCTCGACCTGGATGAGATCATCCGGGTGATCGAGGCGCCGGATACGGGGAAAGAAGGGGGGCTCAGGGATCGCGCCATCCTGGAAGTGCTCTATGGCAGCGGGCTGCGGGTATCCGAGCTCGTGGGCTTGAAGACGACCGACGTCAATCCCGCGGAAGGCTGGGCCAGGGTGCTCGGAAAAGGAGGGCGGCAGAGGATATCGCCTCTATCCTCGTATGGGGCCGATTACCTGCGTAAGTACATCGCCCTCACCGAAGGGAAACGCCGGGCGACGGGAACGGGAAATGTGTTCCTGAATCTGCGGGGGGGCCCCCTGACAGACCGGGCGGTGAGGGATATCGTGCGTAAATACTGCCAAAAAGTCGGCGCGAAAGAAATCCTTTCGCCCCATGGCTTCCGCCACAGCTTCGCCACTCATCTACTGGACAACGGCGCGGATCTGAGGGTCGTCCAGGAGCTGCTTGGGCACCGCCGGATATCCTCCACGCAGATATATACCCACGTCTCACGATCCAAGCTCAAGAAAATCTACCACATGGCCCATCCCAGGGCGAACTAGTGCAGCGTCCGAAACCATGTAAAATATTTGAGAGGAACAATATGAGAGATCTGCTGGAAAAGTCCAGGACCCTGAATAAATTGCTGCAGAACGCGCCGGGCCGGCCGGTGGAATTCAGCGAGATAGCCGGGGTACTTGGGGATTTGATCAATTCCAACGTATATATCGCCGGCAGGTCGGGGCGTTTATTGGGGCATTCGTGTATGGACGACTTCAGCTGCCCCGCCCTGGCGTCATCCTATGCCGCGCAGGCTGCCGTCTCCCGAGAACACAACGATTTTTTATTGAGATTGACCCAGACTTCGCTGAACATACGCGGCGGGCAAGAGGGATGTGTCATGGGCGGCTTCGGAGCCGGCTGCGACTTTGAGGGGAAGGTCTCGGCCGTGGTGCCCGTCATCGTCGGCGGCCGACGGCAGGGTACTGTGGTGCTGATCAAATTCAACGACAGGGAGTTTGATTACGAGGATACGATCCTGGCGGAATACGGCGCAATGCTGATCGGTATGGAGATACTGAGGACGCGCTCGGAAAGGATAGAGGAAGAGGCGCGACGGAAAACGGCGGTGCAGATCGCTATCGGGTCGTTGTCCTACTCCGAGCGGGAAGCCGTCGAGCATATATTCGCGGAGTTGAGCGGCAAAGAAGCATTGTTGGTAGCCAGCCGGATAGCCGATAAGGCAGGGATCACAAGATCGGTCATCGTCAACGCGTTGCGGAAATTTGAAAGCGCCGGGGTGATCGAAACGAAGTCCCTGGGGATGAAGGGGACCTATATCCGCGTACTGAACGATAACCTCATCGAGGAATTGGAAAAGAGGCGAAAAAAGAAGTAGATTTCATCGGAAATCTGTGTTAATATAATCTGGTGCGAAAATCCACACGCTTTCCGACCGGAAGCCATGTGCCCAACACAGCAAGGATCGTGTTGGTCGGTGAATCCGGGGTGAGGAAGGCGGAGGTTCCGGCAGCGGAAAACCGTTGCCGGAGAAAAACAAATTGAAGGAGGTGTTAGTATGGGCGTTATTTCCATGAAGCAATTACTGGAAGCCGGGGTACACTTTGGTCATCAGACCCGCCGGTGGTGCCCCAAAATGGCCCCATACATCTTCACGGAGCGCAATGGGATCTATATCATCGATCTCCAGAAGACCGTGAAGAAAGTCGACGAGGCATATGACTTTATCCGCGATACCGTTACCGGGGGTAAACACGTCATGTTCGTCGGCACGAAGAAGCAAGCCCAGGAGACAGTGAAGGAAGAAGCCGAACGCTGCGGTATGTATTATGTGAATGAGCGCTGGCTGGGCGGGACCCTGACCAATTATCCCACCATCCAGAAGCGGATACAGCGTTTAAAAGAACTGGAGAAAATGGAAGAAGAAGGCACATTCGATATCCTGCCGAAGAAAGAAGTCGCCAAGCTCAGGGGAGAGATGGAGAAGCTGGAGCGCTTTTTGGGCGGTATCAAGGATATGCCGGGGCTGCCCGGGGCGATTTTTATCATCGATCCGCGTAAAGAGCACATTGCCATCGCGGAGTGCCGCCGCCTGGGCATCCCCATCGTCGCCATCGTGGATACGAACTGCGACCCGGATGAGGTGGATTATATCATCCCCGGCAACGACGACGCCATCCGCGCGGTAAAGCTTCTCGCGGCAAAGATGGCCGACGCCGTACTGGAGGCGAATCAGGGCCAGACCGCCCAGGAAGCCATGATGCCGGAGGACGACGAACTGGACGAATACGACGAAGAAGAGGCCATGTAGCCCGGCGCGTTTGTGCGAAGATATCGGATGTGACGAAGCACAGGCGCGGCGCGGGGATCCTGAGGACTACGGGCGGGGGCTTCATCCCTGCCCTTTTTTCTGGCGATTGCCATGGAAGCGGACGCGGCAAAGAGCCAATAAGACATAGAATTACGCAGGATTTTTGGCTCCTGACTAAGGAAGCGGACGCGGCAAGGAGCCAAAAAGACAAGTAAGGGGAGGAGATTTTTTATGGCAGAGATAACATCGGCAAAAATCAGAGAGCTAAGGGAGCGGACAGGCGCCGGCATGCTTGACTGCAAAAACGCCCTGGCGGAGAAAGAGGGCGACATAGAGAAGGCCATCGAGTACCTGCGGGAGAAAGGGCTTGCCGCCGCGGCGAAGAAAGCCGGCAGGATCGCCGCCGAAGGGCTTTGCGAATCCTACATCCACGGAGGGGGCCGCATAGGGGTGCTGCTGGAACTCAACTGTGAAACCGACTTTGTGGCGAAGACGGATGAGTTTAAGCTCCTGGCTAAGGATATCTGCATGCAGATAGCGGCTTCCAAGCCGGAATATGTACGCAGGGAGGAAGTCCCCGCGGACGTGGTGGAGAAGGAGAAGGAGATATTCACCGCCCAGGCCCTCAACGAAGGGAAGCCCGCCAACGTGGTGGAGAAGATGATTAGCGGCCGCATCGAGAAGTATTTCAAAGAGATATGCCTTGTAGAGCAGCCCTTCATCAAAGACACGGATATCACCATCAACGACCTCCTTGTCCGGCAGATATCCAAGATCGGCGAAAACATCAACATCCGCCGCTTTGTACGCTACGAACTGGGCGAGGGGCTGCAGAAGCGCCAGGAAAACTTTGCCGAGGAAGTCATGGCGCAAATCAAATAAATGATGATTTCATCGGATTTTGTGATATACTTAAGAAAATGAAAAGAGAACGCGCATCGTGTTCTCTTTTTTAAGAAAGGTCGGAGGGAAGGCCCATGGGGTCCGAAAAAGGAAAACCGGCGCCCGCGCCGGGAAAGGCGTTGTACCGGCGGGTAGTGGTCAAGCTAAGCGGTGAAGCCCTTGCCGGCGGCCGGGCTTACGGGCTGGATCACGATACTTTGCGGTCCATCGCGCTGCAGCTTAAGGGCCTTGAGGCGGCTGGCGTCCAGACCGCAGTCGTGGTCGGCGGCGGCAATATATGGCGGGGCGTATCCGGGAGCGCCGGCGGCATCGACCGCGCCACTGCCGACTACATGGGCATGTTGGCGACCTGCATCAACTCCCTGGCGCTGCAGGAGACCCTTGAGGCGAATGATATGGAATCCAGGGTGCTGTCCGCCATCGAGATGAGGCAGATCGCCGAGACTTACATACGGCGCAGGGCCATCCGCCACCTGGAAAAAGGCCGGGTGGTCATCTTTGCCGCCGGAACCGGCAACCCGTTTTTCACCACGGACACCACAGCCGCCCTTAGAGCGGCGGAGGTAGGCGCGGAGGTCATCCTCATGGCAAAAAATGTAGACGGCGTGTACGACAGCGATCCGGCTGAAAACCCGGAAGCCGTGAAGTATGACAGCCTTACCTATCAGGAAGCGCTGGAGCGGGGGCTCAAGGTCATGGATTCCACAGCCCTGAGCTTATGCATGGACAATCACATACCCATCGTGGTATTTAGCTTGGCGGAAAGCGAGAGCATTTTCCGGGCGGCTATGGGTGAGAGGATTGGAACGATAGTAGGGAGGTAATGCAAATGTTGAAGGATATCTTAGCGGAAGGCGAAGACAGGATGCAGAAATCCGTGGAGTTCTTCCGCAAGGATCTGGCTTCTGTCCGCGCGGGGCGGGCAAATCCGGCTATACTGGACAAAATCGTCGTGGATTACTATGGCGCCGAAACCCCGCTCAACCAACTGGGCAATATCGCCGCGCCCGAGCCGCGGCTCCTGACCATCGCCCCCTGGGATAAATCCGCCCTGGGCGCTATCGAGAAAGCCATACAAAAATCCGATCTCGGGCTCAACCCAAACAACGACGGCTCCATCATCCGCCTGGCTATCCCTCAGCTCACTGAAGAGAGGCGGGTGCAGTTGGTCAAGTCCACGAAGAAGAAGGGCGAGGAGTGTAAGGTCAGCGTGCGCAATATCCGCCGGGACGTAGCGGATAAAATCAAGGCGGAGGAAAAGGCGAAGGGCTGCTCCGAGGACGACGCGAAAAAAGCCAACGACGACTTGCAGAAAGCCACCGACAAATACATCAAGGAAGTGGACAAGATACTGGAGTTAAAAGAAACGGAGATCATGGAAGTATAGATGGCGGGCGAGGGACCGGGACATCTGGCTATCATCATGGACGGTAACGGCCGCTGGGCGAAAGATAGAGGCTTACCCAGGGCCCTTGGCCACAGGGCGGGGGTAGAAGCCTTACGCAGGGTCGTGGAGCTTTGCCCCGCCTATCAGATCCGTTACCTGACCGTCTATGCCTTTTCCACAGAAAACTGGAAGAGGCCGGGAGCGGAGGTTCAGGCGCTCATGGCGCTCATGGACGAATTCATCGACAAAGAGCTGGCTACGCTTAAGAAAAACGGCGTAAGTATACGGGTGCTGGGCGACCTGGCCTCTCTGGCGTCCGGGCTGCGGAAGAAGATCGAAGCCGCGGTGGAGTCCACGGCGGAAAACCGGGAGATGATCCTGTCTTTGGCTTTGAACTACGGGGGCAGGCAGGAGTTGCTCCGGGGGGCGAAGGCCCTGGCGAAAAGGGCGCAGGCGGGCGAAGACCCGGAAGGCTGGGGGGAAGAAGACCTTGCCCGGGAGCTTTACACCGGGGATATGCCCGATCCGGATCTGCTCATCCGCACGGGAGGGGAACAACGCTACAGCAACTTTCTCCTATGGCAGGTAGCTTATACGGAGCTGTGGTACACGGATACATACTGGCCGGATTTCGGGGAAGAGCGCCTGGTGGAAGCCCTCACCGCATACCGGGGCAGGCAAAGACGTTTTGGAGGTGTCTGAATCCATGTTAACGAGAATCATCAGCGCTGCTGTGGGTATCCCCCTCGTCCTACTCTTTGTGTTTCGGGGAGGCGCCCTATATCTGGGGGCGGTCATCATACTATCCCTCCTGGCTTCCATCGAATTGTGCCGGATACTGAAGCGCATGGGGATCGTCGAGATGCAGCTCTTCCTGTACGTGGGAGCGGTGCTGTTCCCCTTGCTGCTCTCCTTTGAACCGTCCTGGCTTCCGAACTTCCTCATGTTATTTGTCCTGTCGGGCGCCATCATTTCCCTCTCCAAGTACCCGGAGTCCACTTTATCCGACCTCGGCGCGAACTTTTTCAGCATCCTGTACGTAGCCTTTGGGTTCGCCCACTTCGTGCTCCTGAGGCAGATGGAGCAGGGCATGCTCCTGGTGGGTTATGCCTTTACCCTGATATGGATGACGGATATCGGCGCGTTTTTTGTAGGGACCTATCTGGGGAAACGGCCTTTTTTCACCCATATCAGCCCCAATAAGACCCTGGAAGGCGCGTTGGGCGGGCTGGTCTGCGGCGTGCTGGGCGGCGTAGTGTTTTGCGTGATCATGCAGCGTCTGGCCCCGGTCAATAACATGGGCTTCCTCATCATATTGACGCCATTTCTGTCCGTAGTCGGCCAGTTTGGCGATTTATTTGAAAGCGCCGTCAAGCGCCTGGCGAAGACCAAGGATTCCAGCCAGCTCATACCCGGCCATGGCGGGATACTGGATCGCTTTGACAGCGCCCTATGGGTCATCCCGCTGCTCTACCATATCCTGCAGATACGCATCAATATTTTTTCATAAGGAGCCTTATGTTTACCCAAATACTCGCCATCGTATTTGTGCTGGGGGTCATTGTCCTGATCCATGAATGGGGGCATTTCATCTCCGCCAGGAGCATCGGCATAGCGGTGCAGGAATTCGCTGTGGGCCTGGGCCCCGCCATCTGGAAAAGGCAGGGGAAGTCCACGTTATACTCTGTCCGCTGTATCCCTTTCGGGGGATATTGCCTTTTTAACTCCGAGCTGGAAGGTGAAGACAGGAAGGGGCGCCCCCTCTCCATCGTGAACCGGAAGGCGCTGTCGAAGGCTTATATATGCGTCGCCGGCCCGGTGATGAACTTCCTACTGGCGGCGGTTCTGTTTACCGTGGTCTTTTCCTTCATCGGCGTCCCCGTCGCTTACGAGGCGGTGATCGGCGAAGTGCAGCCGGATTCCCCCGCCGCCGAGGGAGGGATGCTGCCAGGAGACCGGGTACTATCCATCGGGGGGGAAGCCCTGGAGTCCTGGAGCGACCTGAGCAGGGTGCTTGCGGCGTACAGAAATGAAGAAAGTGTAGAATTCCATATACAAAGAGGGGCTGAAGGCCTCATCCTGGAGGTGAAGCCCAGGCTGAACGAGGAGGAAGACCGGGTACTGATCGGGGTGATCGTGGATCAGCGCCGGGCGGTGGTCGAGAAGGTTTCCCCATGGCGTGGCGTCAGGCTGGGGCTCAGCCAGACCTTCATCATGATGGGCGCGCTTCTGGAAGCCATAGCCCATATGGCTACGGGGCGGATCAGCGTAAGCGAGAACATCTCCGGCCCGGTAGCGTTGGCCCAGGTCATCATGGAGACGGCTTCCACCGGGCTTTCCAACACCCTTTTCCTTACTGCTTTTCTGTCGGTGAACCTCGGGATCATGAACCTTTTGCCGCTGCCTGCCCTGGACGGGGGTAAGATCATCATGTATGCCGTCGAGCTGATACGGCGCAAGCCCCTGAAGCTTGAGGTAGAGGGCTGGATCAATGTAGTGGGCTTTGTGCTGCTGATATCCCTTATGGTCATCCTGACGTTTAAAGACATCTTCCAACTCTTCACATGAGGTGATGATGGCAAAAGTTACGAACATACGTTCGGAAATCGGCAACCGGAGGGAAAGCCGCCGGATCATGGTAGGCCGCGTGCCCGTAGGCGGAGGCGCCCCTATATCCATCCAGTCCATGACCAATACAAGGACTGCGGATCATGAGGCTACCCTCAGGCAGATACGCTACCTTGCGGCGAAGGGCTGCCAGATCATACGTGTGGCGGTGGCGGATAGTGCGGACGTGGAAGGCCTGGGGGCGATAACTCCCGCTTCGCCGCTGCCTGTGGTCGCCGACGTCCACTTCGACTACCGCCTTGCCCTGGGCGCCCTGGAAGCGGGGGTAGACGGGCTGCGCCTCAACCCCGGCAACATCGGCGAAGTCTGGAAGGTCAGGGAAGTCGTGGCGGCGGCGAAAGACAGGCAGATCCCCATCCGGATAGGCGTCAACGGAGGCTCACTGGAGGCGGGGCTGCTGGAGAAACACGGCGGGCCTACGGCAGCGGCGCTGGCGGAGAGCGCCCTGGCCCATGTGGCTATCCTGGAGGGGCTCGGGTACTACGAAATCAAAATATCACTGAAGTCCAGCCGCGTCCCCGTCATGCTGGACGCCTACCGGCAGATCGCCGACAAAGTCGATTACCCCCTGCATCTGGGCGTCACGGAGACGGGCCTGCCTTCCCGGGGGCTGGTCAAGTCGGCGGTAGGTATCGGCACGCTGCTGGCCGAGGGCCTCGGCGACACGATTCGCATTTCGCTCACCGAACCTCCCGAGAACGAGATCCCCGCAGCAAAGATATTGATCGACCATTTCGCGGGACGCAGGGGGAGCGGGAATTGCGACGAGAACGAGAGACGCTGGGGAGGTAACATGCACGATGATCATGAGGAACGTCCTCTTTATGCCGCATTCTCCACAGAGCATTTCCGCCACCGGAGTTTGCCGCCGGTTTTGTGGAGCGAATTAAGCGACGATGAGCGAGCGGCGGCAGCAGTTGTGGAAGCTCTGGGCGCCGACCCTGTCGCCGAATGGCGGGCACGCATAGCCGAACTTGAGGCGGCGGGTGACACGCGACCTATAATTTTGCGACGGCGGTATGGAGGCATGTCGAATGTAGGATTGGCAACCGGCTATAATTCATCGCTTTTCGACTCCCCGCTCGCCCCCCTCAGCGGCTTTCAGCCGCTGCACGGGCGTGGGAGTCGGCCATTTTGCTCCGCGCAAAACGGCAAAAAACTATCTGTAATTAACCCTTTCCCGAACAGTGGCGCGACAAACGATGAAAGTGGCAAGTCGGCGCCCATGTCGCCGGAGGAGTTGTGGATAAAGGCCGCCGCTGACTTCGGGCCTCTCTTTATCGACGGACTGGCCGACGGGCTCGACATTGTTGCCGAGGGGGTGCCGCAAACCGAGCTCGACGCCCTCGCCCTCGCAATCCTCCAGGCCGCGCGGGTGCGCATTAGCCACACCGAATATATCGCCTGCCCCGGGTGCGGGCGCACACTATATGACTTGCAGGGCACTCTTGCTGCGATCCGCAGCCGCACCGAGCATCTCAAGGGTCTGAAGATCGGCGTTATGGGAT
>WRIW01000043.1 GCA_009782505.1 Clostridiales bacterium | reverse complement strand
TGATCACGTCCCGCCATTTTCTGATATCGTCCAGGATAAAAACGCCCGGCTTCGGGAGTGGGAAACCGCCCACGGCGTTGACGGATTCATAAGGGACGCCCCAGATGTCCGTGAAGCCCTGCCCCGGCGCCAAACCCATCCTGTTTCCCATCAGGTAGCTGTTCATGACGCTCATATTCGGCGGTTCCTCGTCCACGCCGGGCAGCGGGCCGTAGTAGGAGTATGAGGGGACCCATTCGGGGATTTCACCGTTCATGACGCGCAGCAGATTTTCCTTCGGTGTAAGATGTGCCATATTTTCCGCTCCTTCCTCGACGCACAGTTATAATTTCTTGTAATAACTAAATGCGACTCTTTCCTATATATTACACACGCCCGGGGCAAAATACAAGACCCAGTCACTCCTTGGGCAACACCAAATTGAGCAGTATCGCGGTGATGGCCGCGATGACCACGGAGGAGCTTCCAAATACCGTCCCGACCCAATCGGGGAAGCCCGCCAGGCTATCCGCCACCGACGTCACGCCCACGCCCAGGGCGAGGGCTAACCCGACTACCGTGGCGGTACGACTGGTGAGGCCCTCAGCGGCGATCATGCGCACGCCCGTCATGGTGATCATGGCAAAGACGGATATGGTGGCTCCGCCGATGACCGCCTGGGGTATCGTCGCCAGGACGGAAGCGAACTTCGGGATGAAGCCCGCCGCCAGGAGGATGCCTGCGGCAAAGGCAAACACGACGCGGTTGACCACGCGGTTTACCGTGACGATGCCGACGTTCTGGCTGTAGGACGAGGTGGGCAACCCGCCGAAAAGGGCGCCGAGCATACTGGCAAGGCCCTGGGCGATGATGCCGCCGGAAAGCTCCCGCGTCTCAGGTTCCCGATCCATGCCCCCCAGGGTCGTCGAAGTGAGGTCGCCTATGGTCTGGACGGCATTGACCATGAACATGATCCCCAGGGATATACATGCGCTGGGTACAAAGCGGAGGCCGAAGCGCAGGGGGGATACCAGGTAGAACCATGAGGCCTGGCTCACCGGGGTAAAGTCCACAAGGCCCATGCACAGGGCAGCGATATAGCCCACAACCATACCGCAGAGGATGCTGGCCATCTTCGTGATGCCTTTTGTGAAGTTGTTGCAGACGATGACTACCAGCAGCGTGATCATCGCCGCCCCCCAGTGCTTAGCTGAGCCGAAGTCCCCTGCCGCCCGGGCCGCGCCACCCCCCGCCATGTAGCTTACAGCGGTGGAGTACAGGGATAAGCCGATGGAGATGATGACCGTACCGGTCACCACAGGGGGGAAGAATACGCGGAGCCGCTTGACAAACACGCCGAATACAACAGCGACAAGGCCTCCCGCGATCTGCGCCCCCAGGATAGTTGGCAGGTCAAACCGGACGCCAATGGCGAGCAAAGTAGGCACAAAGGCAAAGCTCGTGCCCATGATCACCGGCAGCCCGGCGCCAATCCGCATGACGGGGAAAAGCTGGATCAAAGTAGCCAGGGCGGTGAAAAGTAAGGACGCCTGAACGAGAACGACCTGCTCCGCTACCGATAACCCGCACGCGCCGGATACAAGCAGCGCGGGCGTGACCACGCCTACGATGGCCGCCACCACATGCTGAAGGCCCAGGGGGATGACTTGCCCCGGGGCCGGCTTACCATAAAAATCAAATAGGGCAGAATCCCTGCCATCGCCGGTCGCGTTCATATGAGACCGCCTCTCCATGTCGATATGGCATGATTATATCACGGATTTGGATAGGCGGGATATGGGGCGTCATTCTTATGCAAAATAATAATCTTAATCATAACGAGTATTATTATTGACAAGGAATCTTTAAAATGGTAAACTTTAAACAAGGAAGTGGTACAAATTGCGCTGACGAACAAACCGGACGGCGTTGCGCCCGATCCCGGCGGCCCATATACCGAGCAGGAGCAGAAGCTCATCAGGATACTGCGCAAGCTCGACTACGGCGAAGTCCGGATCATGATCAAAGACGGCGCCCCCGTCCGCATCGAGGAAATCAAAAAGTCAATCAAGCTATAAGGGATCTGTACACAGTCCCTTCGCCTGACGGAAGAACCGAAGGCGCCCACACGGCGGATATCCGAGTCCCATCGGTATCCCATGTGTGAAGCGGTCTTCGGTTTTATTTTGGCCGTGGCATCGCAGCCGGGAGGAGCGGGGATTCCCGCTTGGCTGGCCGCGCGAAGTATAAGGGGGCGTCGCGGGGTCGGTTGTTTTGGGGCAGCGCGGGATACCCCGCTCCCCCCGGCTGCAGCGGGTATACATAGGGGCGCGAAACCTTTGCGATATTCAGTACGTCGTGAAGAGCCGCGCCCCTGTGGTTTGCGTTGGCTTAACTAAAACGCCCTGCGGTCAGTATACCTTTTTATCCTTCAGCAGATGCCCGGTGATGTACGCGGCAATCTGGAGTGACAGCACCCCGGCGATGGTCCCAAAGAAGCCGAAAAAACCCCGGGACAGGATGACGACCACAAAGACGGCGGCGGTGATCAGATACCGCCCGATGAAATGAAGGCGGCCGATACTTTCCGCGCCTTCCTTTTGCATGTCGATGATATGGCTCAAGGATTTCTCCAGCAGCACCGCTTTCGCTAAGGAATGGGCGCAACCTATGGCCAGCCCGGCGATGAAAGGCCGGTAGCCTTCGAAGGGGTAGGCGAAGCGGATGAGCAGCAGGCCGGCCGCAAGCAACGCGACGCAGACAGCCACGACCCACATGAGCATGACCCGGGTGGTTCTGGATAACCCGCGTAAGTACCCCATATACCTATACCTCGTTTCTATGAGTGCCGCTGTGTTAGGATCAGAGGAGTCGAACCCCTACGCCTAAGGCGTATATCCCGTCAGCGTAGTTTCTTCGTGCTGTCGAAAATCAGCTTCAGCGACGCGCCGGCGCCGACGAAAGCGAGGATAAGGGTCAGCCAGGGGGCGCTGCCCAGTATCCGATCCAGAAACCTTCCCGCCAGGAACCCGCCGACGATACACGCGGCCATGCCCGGGCCCAGCTGAAAGAACAGCCCCGCGGCTCTTTTGATATCCTGATCGTCACGATCATATGACTTCGCCTGTTTATCCGTCATCGGCCCGCCTCTATCGGATAAGAAATGTCGGGTGCTGGCGCTTCAATCGTCTTCTTGCTTCCTGATCGCGGGAAAGGGGTTGATATCCACATGGACAAGGGCTTGCCGGATGGCCCTTTCCAGCCGATTTACCTGCAGATCCGCGAGCTGCTCTTTGCGTATGTTCGCTTCCCTCTCCGCCGATAGCCGGTCGATGTAGTCCTGAAGCTTATCGGGGGACTCAGCCAGATCCGTCATGACCACGGCGGTATTGTCCTTTACGGTTAGGACGCCGCCAAATACCATGAGCACTTCCTGCTCCTGCTCACGCTTATCCGGGACGATACGCAAAGCCCCGTCGCTCAGTAGGGCCGTGCAGCGCTCGTGGCCGCGTTGTATGCCAAGGTCACCGTCCGTAGTTCTGGCGACGACCAGATCCACGGGGCTGTCGTAGACCACCCGCGTGGGCGTCAGTACCCGCAGATGAAGTTTTCTCGCGTTGGCTGTCTCTTCCAAGCTCGCGCTCCTTCAATGACACAGTGGACACAGTGGGGACGGTTCTTTTGCTACAGTTCATGGGGCCAGGAGCCCAAAACGCACCTATTTGCCACGATGGTTCACAGCTTCGGCCAGATATAGCAATCGTTCGACGCAAATCCTAACGACTACAACGCGACATCGTGTCACGTTCCGTCTGGTGCGACATCCGTGTCGCACCCACGGATTTGCCTGGCTTGCGATAGCATATCTGGCAGACGAAGCCGTTCAATCCATCGCTTACAAATAACCCCGCTTTGGGCTCCTGGCCCCATGAACTGTAATGCTCTTTTTGTGTCATCCCATCGACTTTGCCTTTTCGGCGACTTCGTCTATACTCCCGGCGTACAGGAAGCAGGATTCCGGTATGTCGTCCCGCTCCCCGGCGATGATCTCTTCAAAGCCCCTGAGCGTCTCTTCGAAAGGTACATATTTGCCCCGGATATCCGTGAAGTTCTCGGAAGCGAAGAAGGGCTGGGACAGGAACCGCTGGATCTTTCGCGCCCGCCCTACCGTCAGCTTATCCGTCTCCGACAGCTCGTCCAGCCCCATGATGGCGATGATGTCCTGGAGCTCCTTGTACCGCTGGAGTATCACCTGTACGCTCCTGGCGGCCTCATAATGGCGGTTGCCGGCTACAAGGGGGGTCAGGGCGCGAGAGCTGGATTCCAGCGGGTCGATGGCGGGGTATATCCCCTGCTCCACGATGTTTCGCGAGAGCACGGTGACGGCGTCCAGATGGGCAAATGTCGTAGCCGGAGCCGGATCGGTAAGGTCGTCGGCAGGCACATACACAGCCTGCACCGAAGTGATGGAGCCTTTGGTCGTAGATGTGATCCGCTCCTGAAGGAGCCCCATCTCCGTGGCCAGGGTCGGCTGGTATCCCACCGCGCTGGGTATGCGCCCCAGCAAAGCCGAGACCTCGGACCCCGCCTGTACGAAGCGGAATATATTGTCGATGAACAGCAGCACATCCTGCTCCATGACGTCCCGGAAGTATTCGGCCATGGTCAGCCCGGATAGGGCCACCCTCATCCTCGCCCCCGGGGGCTCGTTCATCTGCCCAAACACCAGGGCGGTTTTACCAAGGACGCCGGACTCCATCATTTCCTGATACAGCTCCTTACCCTCCCGGGTCCTCTCCCCCACGCCGGCAAACACGGAGTAGCCGCCGTGCTCGCTGGCGATATTGTGTATCAGCTCCATGATGAGGACGGTCTTGCCTACCCCCGCGCCGCCGAAGAGCCCCACCTTGCCCCCTTTGACATAGGGGCACATAAGGTCGATGGCTTTGATCCCGGTCTCCAGCACCTGCATGGAAGAGGAAAGCTCCGCGAAGCCCGGCGCTTCCCGGTGTATGGGCCATCTCTCCTCGTTCGCTGCCGGAGCGCCTTTCTCGTCGATGGATTCGCCCAGCACATTGTACATACGCCCCAGCACCGCTTCCCCCACAGGCACGGATATCGGCATACCGGTATCCGTAGCTTTGGCCCCCCTGGCCAGCCCGTCGGTGGAGCCCATGGCGATGCAGCGCGCCACGCCTTCCCCGAGCTGCTGAGCGACTTCCGCCACCAGTATGCGCTCGTCTTTCTCGATGCGGATGGCGTTATTGATGGCCGGAACCTTGTCCTCCGCGAAACGGACGTCCAGCACCGCCCCCATGATCTGGATGACTTCGCCTATCGTATTGGCTGCCATGGACCCTCCCTGACATAATTCTTTATGCTATCCGGCCGCCCTGCCTCATTCCGCGATGACGTTGGCGCCGCCCACCACCTCGGCGATCTCCTGGGTTATCGCCCCCTGGCGCGTCTCATTGAAGCGCAGCGTAAGGGTAGCGATCATCTTGTCGGCGTTTTTCACGGCGGAATCCATGCTCATCACCCTGGAGCACTGCTCGCAGACGGCGGATTCCAGCATAGCGCCGTATATGGCGGACGCTACGTAGGCGGATACGGCGTATTGGATCAGTGCCTCGCCTTTGGACAGCCACCTCATGCCGGCGTCTCCGGCTCCGGCGCCATCCGGGCTCACGGGCAGCACGCGCCATACCTTCGGCTCCTGGAGCAGCATGGTATGGTACTCGGTATAGACGAGATAGACCTCGCCCACCCGCCCTTCATTGTACATGGACAAGGCGATATCGGCTATGCTCCGGGCGTCTTCATGAAATGGGTTCTCCGACAAGCCCCGGAAAGCCCGGGTCATCTCCTGCTGCCTCCGCCGGAAGTAATCCCTGCCCTTCGCCCCGACGCAGATGGCCTGCGACCCCTCCGTCTTCCTGGCGAGAGCGTAGCCCTCCTTTGACGCGTTGGTATTGTACCCGCCGCAGAGGCCCCGGTCCCCGGTGATCAGTATCACCAGAGGTCCGCCCTCGCCGCCCCCGGCGAAATACCTGTGCCCGGCGTAGTCGGCCTCCGCCAGCAGGTCGCGGACTACCGACGCGGCATGCTCCAGATAAGGCTTGTTTTCCATCATCCTGAGCCGTACCCGCTGCACCTTTTGGGTAGAGATCAGGCGCATGGATTCCGTGATCTGCTTCGTATTCTGTATGCTGCCCAGGCGCAACCTGAGCTCGCGCATCGTCTCCAAAGCTACATTTTCCTTCTTTCCTGCTTCGCGAAGGACTCCAGCGCGGCTCTGATCCTTTCCTCCAGGCCGGGGGTGATCTCCCGTTCGTCCCTGATATCGTCCAGCACGTCGCTGTGGTAATTCTTAAAATACTCCATGACTTTTTGCTCGTACTCCACCACGTCCTCCACCGCCACGTCGCTGAGGAAGCGGTTGGTAGCGGCGAAAAAGATGAGGATCATATGCTCGAAAGGCGAAGGCGAGAACTGCTCCTGCTTCAGTATCTCCACGATCCGCTCCCCGTGGCTCAGGCGGCTTTGGGTATCCCTGTCCAGGTCTGCCGAAAACTGGGCGAAAGAAGCCAGCTCCCGGTACTGGGCAAGCTCTGTCCGCAGGGGCGCGGATATCTTGCGCATGGCTTTGTACTGGGCGGCCCCTCCCACCCGGGACACGGACAGGCCGGGGTTGATGGCCGGGCGGACGCCGGAGTTGAATAGCTCCGTCTCCAGATATATCTGCCCGTCGGTGATGGAGATGACGTTGGTGGGTATGTAAGCCGCCATGTTGCCCGCCTGGGTCTCCACGATGGGAAAAGCCGTGACCGAGCCGCCGCCGTACATCTCCTCCAGGCGCCCGGCCCGCTCCAGGAGCCGGGAGTGCAGGTAGAACACGTCCCCGGGATACGCTTCCCGGCCGGGGGGCCTGCGCAGCAGGAGGCTCATGCTCCGGTAAGCCACCGCGTGCTTGGAGAGGTCGTCGTAGATGATCAGGACGTCTTTGCCGTCCTCCATCCACTCTTCGGCAATGGCGCAACCGCTGAAGGGCGCCAGGTACTGCATAGAAGGCACCTCGGACGCGCCGGCGGATACTACCGTGGTGAAGCTCATGGCTTCGTACTTATGGAGGGTGTTGACTACGGAAGCCACCGTGGAGTTCTTCTGCCCCACGGCAACGTATATGCAGTAGACGCCGGCGCCCCTCTGGTTGATGATGGTATCCACGGCGATGGCGGTCTTGCCTGTCTGCCGGTCGCCGATGATGAGCTGCCTCTGCCCCCTGCCTATGGGCACCATGGCGTCGATGGCCCGTATCCCGGTCATGAGGGGCACGTCTATGCTCCGGCGGGCAAGGACGCCGGGGGCTATGCGCTCGATCGGCCGGAAGCGGAAGGAAGATATGGGCCCCTTCTGGTCGATGGGCTGGCCCAGGGCATTGACCACCCGGCCAAGCAGGGCGTTTCCCACCGGCACCCGGGCTACCTCCCCCGTCCGGCTGATCAGGCTGCCTTCGTTGACCCCCGTCTGATCCCCAAGCAAAACAACGCCGACATTGTCCTCCTCAAGATTCATGGCGATGCCCACGGCGCCGTTCTCGAATTCCAGCAGCTCGCCGCTGAGTACATTATTCAAGCCCTGGGCGCGGGCTATGCCGTCCCCTACCTGGACGACCAAGCCCACGTCGCTTATCTTAGTCGAGTTATCAAAGCGGAGGACTTCGCCTCTGATCTTCGCGTTCACTTCAGCCGTATTGACCAGCATTACTTGAAAAACACCCCCCGGTAAATGCTCTTCTTCATTTCCGCGAGCCTGTTCTTGATGGTGTTGTCGATGACGGTATGCCCGGCTATGATGCGTAAGCCGCCCAATAGCGATGGATCGACTTTGACCGTCATGTCGATCTGCTTCTCAAACATCCTGTGCAGCTTGCTTTCCAGGCGGGCCTGCTGCTCCGCCGATAAGGCCACGGCGGAGAAAACCTTCACGTCCAGCCTGTTTTGCGCCTCGGCGTACTTCAGCAGGTCGTCCATGTAGCGGTCCATCCGCCCGGTCATGACCATTCTCTCCAATTCTCCAGCACTTCGTCCAGGTATGCCTCCTGGACATTCCTGTCGATGGATATTTCCACGAAGCGGGAGGCCATTAGGGCGGAGAGTTCGATGATCTGCCTTTTGATCTCATCCGCGGCGTTTTCACGCTCGGTCTTGATCTCATCCTCCGCCTTCGCCATCAGGTGCCGGGCTTCCTCCCGAGCGGCGATGAGTATCTGGTCGCTGCGCTCCACAGCTATGCGGTGGGCCTCGTTGAGTATCTCCTCCCGTTCCTCCTCGATGCCCGCGATGAGGCGCTCGTAGTGGATCCTGTCCTCCCTGGCTTTCTCATTGCTCTTGCGCGCCGACTCGATGTCCTTGGCGATACGCTCGGCGCGGCCGGCCATGAAATTCTTCACCGGCTTGTATAGCAGGAAAACCAGGACGGCGGTGAGCGCGATGATGTTGAGCCACTGTATGCCGCTCTTGATGAGGAACGCCGTATTGAATTCAAGTATGCTTCCTGCCGGCATAATTAGCCCCCTCTCAAAGCAGCGCGATGAGCGGATTCGCCAGGAGCAGCAGCAGCGCGATGATCAGCCCGTAGATGGAGCAGGTCTCGGCTATGGCGCAGCCCACCATCATGGTGCTCAGGATCGCGCCCCTGGCTTCCGGCTGGCGGGCTACCGCCTCGGCGGCTTTCCCCGCGGCGAAGCCCTGGCTCAGGCCCGAGCCCAGGCCGGACAGGGAGCATATGCCGGCGGATATGGCCGACATCCCAAGGATAAATGCTTTCGGGTCCATTTGTTAACCTCCTTTAGTACGGCGCAGCCATGATCTGGATGAAGGTCAGGCTGAGCACGGTAAATACGAAAGCCTGCAGCGTCCCGGCAAAGAGGTCAAAATACGCGTGGAGTATGTCGGGTATGAGGAAACGCAAGAAGACTGGCAGTAAAGTATAGACAAATTCCATGATGATGACCCCGCCAAGCATATTGCCAAACAAGCGGAAGGCCAGGGACACCGGCTTGGAGACCTCCCCGATGAGATTGATCGGGAGGAAGATCGGATTCGGGCTTATGTACTGCTTGAAGTACTTCCCTTTCTGGGCGGATATCCCCATGCCGTGGATGAGCACGAAGGTGGACAAGGCAAGGGGTATAGTGGTGGCAAGGTCGCTGGTGGGGGGCCTCAGCCCCAGGAGGCCGCTGTAGTTCGAGACGAGGATGAAGGCGAATATACAAAAATAGTAGCCGCTCAGGAAGTCCATCCCTTCGCCTACCGTAGTCCTCACCAGACCGTCCATGGATTCCACCGCCAGCTCGATGAGGTTTTGGAAGCCGGAAGGCACGTCCTTGAAAGATTTGACCTTGGCCCTTACCACCAACGCGAAAATCACCAGCGCGGCGGAGACCACCCAGGTGGAGAGCATCGTTTCGTTCACATAAACGTCGACGCCGGCTATCTCAAATAGCAGCCACAGGTTTTTGTTTTCCATACTTTAAGTATAGCACGTCAGGCTTGTCGAGCTGATTAATATGGTATTCAGATTTTGCGTTTTCCCATTAAAAAAGTATAAATAGGGAAGGCTACGCGCCGATTTTTTGTGATACAATATGGGGCGTACGGTGCTCTATAAGGCATTTGGAACGACGGCGTCATAAACCGGTCAGATCGGGGTAGATAACATGGGCGAACCACTCTCCGGGCAGGCCGCCCGGCGTCAGACAGGGTCAAAGAAACTGCGCTCTGCGCTGATAAACGTGGCGAAAACCGCGGCGATCATCATTCTCGCGGCGGCTCTTGCCGAAGTATTGTATTTCTTCCGGCTGGATCAGCAATCCATGATCCTGTTTTTCATCCTGTTTGTACTGCTGGTCTCCCGGATCACCGAAGGATACGTATACGGCATCCTGGCAGCGGTGCTGATTTCCCTGGTCTATGACTTTATGGTCACTGACCCGCAGATGAGCTTCAGCTTCACCATAGGCTTACCCATCCGCTTATTTATCATGCTTATCGTCACCTTCGGCACAAGCACGCTGACCATCCAGATGAAGAAGCAAGCGGAGATGGCTCAGGAGCGGGAGCAGAGGGCGCAGCTGTTCTACGAGGTCAGGCAAAGGATACAATCCGCCCGGGACCTGGATTCCATCATCCGGATCACCGGCGAGTATCTGGTTGGCCAGCTGGGGCACTCCGGCGTATTTTTCGCCGGCGACCCTTTGCCGCCGGGTTCCGGCGTCTTCGCCGATTCCCCGCATGACGGCGGCGGGGCCTCCCTCTTCGATACGGAGGCAGAGCGGGAAGCGGCCCATGAGGTCTACGAAAACCCCGGGGCTTACGGCATAGCCCCCCGCCACGGGCACAGGGGCGAGTTCAGCGCCTACATGTCTCCGATGGGGAATACTTATGTCCCCATCGTCTCCCAGGACAAGCCCCTGGGCGTGCTGGGCGTCTACTGCCCTGAGGGCCCGCTCAACCGGGGTGGGCTGATGTTCATGCAGATGCTGGCTACTCAGGTTGCTACCACAATGGAGCTGAACCGGCTCAACGATGAGCAAAACAGGATACTGGTCGAATCCGAGCGGGACAAGACCCGGGCGATGCTGCTCAGGGCCATCTCCCACGACCTGCGCACGCCCCTTACCAGCATCCTGGGCGACAGCTCCTTCATTCTGGAGCAGAAGGACACGCCGGACAAGGAGACTTTGAACCGGTTCCTGACGGATATCAAGGAAAACGCCCAATGGCTCATCCGCATCGTAGAGAACCTGCTTTCAGTGACCAGGGTGTCCGACGAGACGATGAGGCTCCATAAGACCATGGAGGCCGCCGAGGAAGTGGTAGCCCAGGCCGTGTCTATCGTCAGGAAGCGCTTCCCCGACCGCCATATCCATGTACGGGGCCCGGCGGAGCTGCTCCTTGTCCCCATGGAAGCTACGCTCATCTCCCAGGTGATCATCAACCTGCTGGAGAACTCCGTGAAGAATTCCGCTGAGGATTCCCTGATCCTCGTGGACGTCAAGACCGCCGGGGATCACGCCGAGTTCTCCGTGAGCGACCACGGGCGCGGCATCCCCGAAGAGATGCTGGATACACTGTTTGAGCTCCATCCCACGGGTACAGGGCAGGCGGTGGACTCCGTGCGGGGGATGGGCATAGGGCTTTCCATCTGCAAAACGATCATCACCGCCCACGGGGGATCCATCGCGGGCAGGAACAAACCCTCGGGCGGGGCGCTTTTTAGCTTCTCCCTGCCCTTGAAGGAGTATGCCGATGCCGGAAAGTAAGCCGAATGTATTGGTCGTGGAAGACGACAAGAATATCTCTGATTTCCTCGCCGCGATACTGACCTCAAACGGCTACGGCGTCATGTGCGCTTCCGAGGGGAAAAAGGCGATATCCATGACCGCCGACAACCGCTTTGACGTGATCCTGCTGGATCTGGGCCTCCCCGACCTGGATGGGATAAAGGTGCTGAAGAGCATACGGGAGTGGTCCAACCTCCCCATCATCGTGGTCAGCGCCAGGGAAGACGAGCTGGAGAAAGTGGAGGCCCTGGACGCGGGCGCCGACGACTATGTCACGAAGCCTTTCGGAAACAACGAACTCCTGGCGCGGATACGGACCACCATGCGCGTCCATCGGAGAGCTTTCGGCGACGAGGCGGAAGCGGAGCCGCGCTACTCGGCCGACGGCCTGAACGTGGACTATGAAAGGCGAAGGATCACGAAGCACGGCGCGTCCATCCACCTGACGCCCATCGAGTACAAGATCGTCGTGCTTCTATCCCAAAGCGCGGGTAAAGTGCTGACCCGGGACTATATCATCACCCGGGTCTGGGGGGAGCACTACGACGGCGACGACCAGATACTCAGGGTCAATATGGCAAATATCCGGCGGAAGCTGGAGGACAACCCGGCAGACCCCCGCTACATCCTCACGGAGGTGGGCGTGGGCTACCGCATGATCGAAGAAGGCGCGGAGTGAGATAAGATAAGATGCTGAAACAGGGGGCAAATCCCCCTGTTTCAGCATCTTATCTACGTTGCGGTGTGGTTGTCTATGCAGATTGCCAGTACCCGTTCAAACAATCGGCGATATAGATTTTCCCCATTAAGCCGCTGTCTTCGGTTTTGCGAGATCGTCGAATGATCAGGGGCGCTCCCATCCAGGTCGATGCCG
>WRIW01000042.1 GCA_009782505.1 Clostridiales bacterium | reverse complement strand
CGGTTCTTTTGTGTCATACGTATGCGCAAGCATGACACAAAAGAACCGTCCCCACTGTGCTTCAGCAGCCTACCGGCTAAAGCCCAGGCTCTGCATCCAGGTATCCAGCTGATCCAGCAGGCGCTTCTCGTCCAGGTCGGTGCGGTCGCCGGGCTGGCTGCCTTCATAGTGCATGACGCTCAGGCCCGCGTCCCGCAGGTACATGGCCTGCTCCTTGCGGGTCAGGGTACAGCCTACGCCGTGGCGCCAGATGGGCAGCAGCGCGCCGTCGGCCTGCATGAACTTCGCGAATTCCGCGATCCTCCACCGGTAGATGTATTCGTCAAACTTCATGCCCCCCAGGGGCCTGGCGTTGGGCGACGCGCCGTAGCGGAAGATGTCTTCCCGGGTCTCAACAGTCGTGTCGTCGGGGTAAGCGGGCTCCACCCTGGGCTTCCAGCTTCCGTCCGGCTGCTCTTCGAAAGTAGACCCGGCGCCGTGGGAGTACTGCGAACCCAGGCATACCGCGCCGTACTCTTCCATGTAGCGGTAATACTTCATGTAATGCCAGGACGGCGGATGGGCCTCTATCCAACGGAAGCGCTCGTTGCCCACGGCGGCGATGTGGTTGTCCGCCCGCCACTTGACCTCGTCCCGGACCATCTTCCAGAAGTTCACCGTCTCCTCCGGATCGACTTTCGTCAGCCCGCCAATGGTGTAGACCGAGTACAGGTCTTTCACCGACAGGGGCGTGGGGATCGTCCGCGCCATGATGTAGGAGATCTCCTTGGAATACTCGCTCCTCACCGCGTTGGCGTTCATCAGCTCGTGGACCTTTTCTTCGTCAAACTTCTGGCCGAAGATGCGCTCGATATCGTTGATGATACGGAAGAAGCAGTAGACTTTATGCTCCAGCATAGCTTCTTCCCGCTGGGGGTCATACGGCCCGGCGTACATAGTCAGGTCGGCCATCCACTGGGGCATGTTTTCGAAGTCCCTGGCCTGCTGCCCCCGCTTGGCGTGCTGATCGCATACGCAAGGCATGGGTACGACCAGCTTGCGCCTCGGCCACGGGGAATCATCTTCGATATACCCCAGAAATTGCCCGCCCCAGCAGTTCCCCTGATAGCCGCAGACCTCCCGGCCCCAGCCTCTGACCTCGCTGGCAAGCCTGGCCCTGCGCGCGTAAGGTTCGTTCTTATTCTGCATCATCGACCCCACGGGATTGTCCTCGATGATGGTCAGCGCCGGGAAAGCCTGGCTCCAGTCAAAACCTGTGCCGTAGCCGCAGTTGCCCTGCCCGACTACCTTCTCCACGCTCTCGATGGATTTCTGCCAGCCGGCCCTTAGCTCCTTTGCCTTATTCCAGAACTCAAGGGGCCTCGTCTCCCAAATCTGTCCTTTTGCCATATCAGCACCTCCTCGACAATATCATACATCGGGGCCCCGGGATTGTAAATGAAAGAAATTGTAATCGCCGCCGGTGTGTTTTATAATGGAAAGTGAGCCGCGCCCACGACCTAAGCGGTGCGGCCTTAGGAGGCTTATCTATGAACTGGACCTTTATCATCGGCGCCCTCAGCGCGGGATTCAGCTTGTCCTTTCTGTACCTGACCGCCGTGTGGCGGATGTCCGTCATCGAGTATAGATTCTTTCAGCTCCTCGAAAGACGCTTAGGCGGGCGGGGCCTGACCATAGCCTTCGCCGTGCTGGGGGCTGTGTTTCTATGCGTCGGCGTCGTGCTGATTTATATCGGCGTCCAAAATACGAAAAGTTAGGCAATATGGAGAAAATTAGTCAAAAGCATTGCCAAGGCACGCGCGTTGTGGTATAGTCTACAGTAAATCGGGCAAATCGTACTCTTTGAAAGGAACCAAAAGCCTTGAGTCACCATAAGCACGGCAGGGATCCATCGGATTTGAAGGAAATGCTGCTTACCGGGCAGGAGCGCAAGCTCATCGAAGCCGTCCGGAGGCTTGGTTCCGGAGAAGAGCGGGTCGTCGTCAAGGATTCGGAGATCGTCGTCATCGAGGAAAGGAAGCCCGCGGACGAGGACATGCAGCCGCTGACGATACAGGAGCGTAAGATCATCGAGATCGTCCGGGAGCTGGACTACGGAGAAGAGAGGGTCGTCGTCAAAGACTCGGAAATCGTCCAAATCGAAGAGAAAAAGTCAATAAAGCTGTGATCTAAGCGGCTTAGCCGCTTATGCGCCAAAGCGGAAGAACCGGAGTGTGCTCATATACTATAATTCTGACCCTGTCAGGATTATAGATGCGGAGCGTACTTCGGCTTTTTGCGTTGCGGCAGTCCGGCCAACCCGGCCGATTGTGTATTGAGCTGCACATACTTATGCTCGGAGGGAGAAGAGTATAAAATGCGTAACTACAACGTACATGACCATGTCAGGATAGTCGCCGATAATGAATGGACAGGCTTAGTCGGCATCGTGCGGGACATTTCCAACGGTTTCTTGCATATCGTATGCGTGAAGAGGCCGGCGGATATGTATCTGGTGGACGAGCGCAACATCAATGATATCGAGCTGTTTGAATCATTTGACAGCGTGTAAGTTGTGTTCTACCGGGATTTCAGTTATAATAAGCAAATAGTTTAACGATTTAACGTCCCAATCTACAAGAGGAGGATCATTTTCATGTTGAAAAAGCTTGTTACCCTTATCCTCGTATGCTTGCTGGCTGTGTCCCTGGCTTCCTGCGGCGGCAGCTCCACTTCCGGCGGCAGCGGCTCCGTCCAGCCCATCCTCATCGGCCATGAAGTGGCTCTCACCGGCGGCTCCGCGCTGTGGGGCGAGGCTGAGAAAAACGCCCTGGATATGGAAATCGAGAAAATCAACGCCAACGGCGGCGTCCTGGGCCGTCCCATCGAAATCAAACGCTACGACAATAAAGCGGATCAGACCGAGGCCGTCAACGTGGCAAACAGGCTGGTGGCCGACAAAGTCGTCGCCATCATCGGCCCGGCGCAAAGCGGCGTAGCCATAGCCGCCACATCCGTCACCGAGCCGGCGAAGCTCATCCTCATCGGCACGACCACGACGAATGAGAAGGTCACGGTGGACGACGACGGCAAGCTCCATCCGTACAACTTCCGGACCACCATCATCGACCCGTATCAGGGGCTGGTGGCCGCCAACTTCGCCCTCAATGACCTTCAGTCCAAGCGGGCCGCTACCTTCATCGACATCGGCTCCGACTACTCCCAGGGCCTGGCCCAGCACTTCATCGACGTCTACACCGCCGGCGGCGGCACCATCGTGACCCAGGAAGCCTTCCGCTCCGAGGAGCTGGACTACCGGGCGCAGCTGGGCAAGATCAAAGACGCGGGGGTCGATCTGGTCTTCATGCCCACGATGCAGAAGGAAGCCGGCCTGGCTATGAAGCAAGCGCGGGAGCTGGGGCTTGACTGCCACTTCCTGGGGGGCGACGCCTGGGCCAGCATCGAGCTCATCGAGCTGGGCGGCGCGGCTACCGAGGGCTGCTTCTACGTGAACCTTGCCAGCCTGGAGGATCCGGTCCTGAAGGATTGGGTGGAAGAGTATAAAACGAAGTGGGGCAAAGAGCCCGTCATGCCAAACCCGGTATTTGCCGTGGACGCCCTCTACGCCATCATCGCGGCCATAGAAGGCACCGGTGGCACCGACCCGGACAAGATGGCGGAGTACATCGCCAACCTGAAGGACCTCAAAGTCCTCACCGGACACATGAGCATGGAGCCCGATACCCACAACCCCACAGGCAAATCCGCAGTCATCGAGACAGTCAAGGACGGCGCCTTCACCTTCTACAAAGGCATTAGCTGATATCGGAGACTTTCCTTTATGTTTATGCAGACGCTTGTGACCGGCGTCGCCGTGGGCGGCGTATACGCTTTGATGGCCGTAGGGTATTCCCTGATTTTCAGCATTTTGAATTTCAGCAACTTCGCTTACGGCTCCATTATCATGCTGGCGTCCTACGTAGGGTACTTTTCCCTCACGTCTTACGGGATGCCTTTTCCTTTGGCGGTAGTCGTCACCATGCTGGGGGCGGCTGCCCTCAGCCTGCTGAACGAGCGCATCTCCTACAGCTCCCTGCGTAAGCGCAACGCCCCTTCCCTCTACTTCATGATCAGCGCCATGGGCACTTCTATCTTTCTGGAAAACATGGTATACGCCACCATCGGCGCCAGCTTTAAGGCGTACCCGCCTTTATTTACCCAGGCGACGGTGAAGCTGGGCAGCTCCACCATAGGGAAGCTGGACCTGTTCGCCATCATCTTTTCCTTCACCGCCATATTTATCCTGAATTATTACATCAACCATACCCGTACCGGGATCGCTATACGGGCGGCTTCCTACGACTCTACCATCGCCCAGATCAACGGGGTGAACCTGACTTATGTGATCGGCCTGGTCTTCATCCTGGCGGGGCTCCTGGCGGGGCTCTCCGGCGTGTTCCTCGGCTTGAAGTACATGGCTTATCCCACCATGGGCTGGATCACCAATAAAGCTTACGTATCGGCGGTGATCGGCGGCCTGGGCAGCCTGCCCGGGGCAGTGGTGGGCGGATTGATCCTGGGGGTGCTGGAATCCCTGGTTTCGGTGTATATATCTTCCACCATACGGGATGTGTTCAGCTTTTCATTCCTTATCTGCATCCTGCTATTCATGCCTTCCGGCTTGTTTGGCAAGTACTTAGAGGAGAAAGTCTGAGGTGAATTGAGCTGTCTCCGTATATACAAGGCATATTGACCATCGCTATGATCCAGGCTATCTCCGTCACCGGGCTGGCTGTGTTCACCGGCTTCACCGGGCTGATGTCCCTGGGGCACGCCGCGTTTATCGCCGTGGGGGCGTACACCGCCGCCATCTGCACAAAGACTTACGGCTTGCCTTTCATCGCCGCCATCCCCCTCGCCGCCATCATGGCCGGGCTGGTCAGCCTCGTCATCGGCATCCCCACGCTGAGGGCCAAGCTCCGGAGCGACTACTTCACCATCGCCACCCTGGGTTTCGGCGAAGCGGTCCGGGTGCTTCTTGAAAACCTGTCCATCACCAACGGCGCCCGGGGCCTCGCCAGCCTGACGAAGTATTCTACCCTGCCCAGGGCCGCCATCGCCTTAGCCATCGTGGTCTTCCTGGCGAAAAACTTCGTCTTCTCCCGCTACGGCCGTATGGCCATCGCCATCCGGGAGGACCATGTAGCCGCGGAGATGGCGGGGATCAATCTCTTCAACGTCCGGCTGCGCTCCCTCTTCTTCAGCGCTGTCTGCGCCGGGGTCGGGGGCGCTTTCCATGCCCATTACATCGCGTTTATCCAGCCAAACATGTTCACCAATGTGCAGTCCACCCTGCTCACCGCTTCCGTGGTGGCGGGGGGCATCGGCAGCCTCACCGGGCCGGTCATCGCGGCTCTGCTCTTTGCCAGCATACCAGAGCTGCTGCGGGCCGCGGAGATGTGGCGTCTGGTAGTGTACGGCGGCGTACTGGTGGCCATCATGGTTCTTCGCCCCCAGGGCATCTTCGGCTACCGGGAGATCAACCATCTCTTCCGAAGGAAGCGCCCCGCGGTCGTAGCGGAAGCCGCGGGATCATCAGCGGACGGGGGTGATGATTCATGAGCGATTATGCGGCAAGGGTGGAAAACCTGGGCAAGAACTTCGGCGGCATACTGGCGGCGGAGGAGATCACCTTTCAGGTCCGCGAGAAGGAGATCATGGGCATCATCGGGCCAAACGGCGCCGGTAAGACCACGATATTCAACCTGATGACAGGGGTGTATCCACCCACGGCGGGAAAGGTCTTTCTGGGCGACGAGGACGTCACCAAGCTGGCCCCCGACGTCATCGTTAAGAAGGGCGTGTCCCGCACATTTCAGAATATTCGCTTATTTAAGCGCCTGACCGTTTTGGAAAATGTGGTCACTGCCCTGGATTTAAATTACCCCTTATACAATATCGGGGAGGCCCTGTTCTTGAACCTGCCCTTCCTGAAGGGAAAAGTGAAACGCGCGGAGAAGGATCTGCGGGATAAAGCCATGTCTTACCTGGATACCGTGGGCATCGCCCATCTGGCGGGCAACCAGGCCGACAGCCTTCCCTACGGCTTGCAGCGCAAGCTGGAGATGGCGCGCGCCCTGGCCCTGGAGCCGAAGCTGCTGCTCCTGGACGAGCCCGCGGCGGGCATGAACCCGGAGGAATCCATGGATCTGGCCCGGCTTATCCAAAAGGTGCAGAAGGACTTCGACGTCACGGTGCTCCTCATCGAGCACCACATGGATCTGGTCATGTACTTGTGCCATCATATATTTGTGATGAACTTCGGAAGGGAGCTTGCCCAGGGCAGCCCGGAAGAGATACAGGAAAACCCGGCTGTGCTTAAGGCTTATCTGGGGGAGGGGCGGAGCAATGGCTAAGGCGGATGGGGTCCATCTCAGCGTCGATGGGATCAATGTATTCTACGGGAATATCCATGCCCTGAGCGACGTCAGCCTGAAGGTGGACGAAGGCCAGATCGTCTCCATGGTAGGCGCCAACGGCGCCGGGAAGTCCACCCTGCTGATGACTCTGGCCGGCGTGCTGAAAGCGAAATCAGGCTCCGTGACCTTCGACGGCGCTCCCCTGCCCGACGCCCCCCATAGAGTGCTCGCGGCGGGCGTCTGCCTTGTGCCGGAGAGGCGGCGGCTATACGCCAACCTCACGGTGAGGGAAAACCTGATGATGGGCGCCCACCTTCGCAAGAATAAGGCGGAGATCAATGAAGACCTGGAGAGGATGATGGATCTTTTCCCCATCATCCGGGAGCGGGTGAAGCAGTACGCCGGCACCCTCTCCGGCGGCGAGCAGCAGATGGTAGCCATAGCCCGGGGGCTGATGGGCAGGCCAAAGCTGCTGCTGATGGACGAGCCTTCCCTGGGCCTGGCGCCGCTGATCATACAGCAGGTATTTGAGACGGTAGCCGGCCTGAAGCGGCAGGGCATCACCATACTGCTGGCGGAGCAGAATGCCTTTCAGTCCCTGGAGATATCGGATTACGCCTACGTGCTGGAGACCGGCCACATCGCCCTGGAAGGCACCGGGCAGGAGCTGCTCGCCGACGAACGCGTCCGGGAAGCCTACCTGGGCGTCCGCCAGAAGGCAATAGACTAAGACACAGTGGGGACGGTTCTTTTGTGTCATTCTTGCGCACATGGATGACACAAAAGAACCGTCCCCACTGTGCTGTTGATTACTCGGCTTGCTTCGGCTGGCACTTCAGCCCGTTTTGCAGCCTGTAGCACCTGTTGCACGATATGCAACGGGACTTCGTCCTGTCCCCTTCCCTCCAGCGCTTGACCAGGCCGGGCTCCCGGATCAGCGGGCGGCATAGCCCTATGGCCTCTATCCCGCCCTTGTTCAGCCACGCGTCGATCACTTCCGGCGTGCGGAAGCCCCCGGTGCTGATCACCGGTATACCGATTCCCTCGGCTAGCTCCAGCGCTTCGGGGGCAAAGCTCCCCTCGTCGCTTTCTTTCACGATGGGCATACTGGGGGACGTGCTCCTGCCGAAGCCCAGGCCCGCGCTGAGCTCTATCGCCTGCATGCCGCCCTTCTCCAGCTCCCGGCACAGCCAGGTACATTCCTCCACGGTGATGGACTCCTCCACCAGGTCCTTGCAGTTGATCTTGATCCAGACCGGGTAGTCGCGACCCGCTTCCCGGGTCATGGCGTCCAGGGCTTCCAGCACGATGCGCCCCCTGCCCGCGATATCCCCGCCGTACTCGTCGGTACGCTTATTGAAATACGGGCTGAGAAACTGGCTGATGAGATACCCGTGGGCCCCGTGTATCTGCGCCCCGTCCGCGCCCGCTTCTTTACACAGGGCTGCCGCCTTGCCGTAGCTGCTTACAAGACCCGCGATCTCCTGCTTTGTCATCGCCCGGACGGGTATATCCGGCGTCATGATGATGTCGGACGGTCCCATGGGCTTATCCGCCCCCTCCGGCATCATGGCTTTCGCACCCACATGCACGAGCTGCACCACGATTTTGCAACCGTAAGAATGTACCAGATCGGCGATCTTTCTGAACTCCGGCACAAATCCGTCATGGAGGACGTTAGGCATGCGCCCATGAAAACCGGAGTTTTCGTCCACGCCGAACATCCCTGTGATGATGACGCCGGTCTCCCCTTTCGCCAGGTCTTCGTAGACTGGTTTATTCGCTTCGCAAAGCCGAGTCGCCCCCTCCGCGTAGGATTCTGCCGTGGCGCTGCGGACGATGCGGTTCTTCGCGTCGATCTTTCCGATCTTGATCGGGTCAAATAAAGTCTTCATGGTTGCCCCTCCCATCAATTGTATTGTTTGTTTACTGTAAAATATATCATCATTCATCCGCGTCCGCGCAGAACGGTGAGGACCTTCAAGCGAGCGCCGGTGACGAGTACGGAGCGGCGGTAGATACGGGAGGCGAGAAACATGATGAGGGGCAAAGCGGCAAGGGAGATCGCGAGGGAAAGCAGCGCCTGCCAGAGCCCGAGCCCGCCTTGGAAGTAGTGAACGGTGGCGCCGATGGGGGAAAAGAGCGGGACGTAGTCAAGGGCAAAGCGCAGCGGGGCAATGTTGCTTAGCGCGGGGATGACTACGGCCATATAAGGGATCAATAGGATATACATGACGGGGGCGATAGCCGCGTTGACTTCTTCGGCGCGGGATACGGTGGCGGCAAAGGCCGCGTAAAGGGTGGCGTAACTCAAGTAGCCAACGAGGAAGAAGCCCAGCGCCAGCCATATGGCAGACCCGAGATCGACGTCGGCGAATATATTGCCCATCAGCCCAAAGCCACGGGCCGCGCTGTAGGCGGCGGCGAGGATGACGGCGATCTGCGTCAGCCCGATGACAGCCATGCCGAGGATCTTGCCCACCATCAGCTGAAAGCTTGTCATACTGGAGAGGAGTATCTCGACGATGCGGGAAGACTTTTCCTCAGCTACGCCGATGGCGATCATCGAGCCGGTGATGGTGATGGTCATGAATAGTAAGATACCGACGGCAAAACCGATCCAGTAGCGGACGTCGAGGCCGCCGCTATCGGGGTTCTCGGCTTCGTAGGCCTCCCAGAGCTCCCGGAAGCGGAGAGCGATTTGCGCGTTGACTTCCTCGGCATTGAGACCGTGGAGGGCCATGACCTCTTCTTCGGCCTGGGCTTGTAGCTCCATTTGCTTTTGGGCGAACGCCGGTATCATGACGTTGGAAGCGTCCGCCATATCGGCGCGGGAACCGATGAAGGCGAAGATGATTATACCGATAACTATGGCTACCGTACCAAGTATATAGGCGCGATTGCGCATTTTGACAAGTATTTCACGTTTGGTGACGAGGAGGATATTATTCATTCTTGCCCTCCTTTCCGGATTTTGCGGCGCTGTCATGGGCCATCTCGTCTTCGGCCATCAGGTCGCCAAAGATGGTAGCAAGCGGGGTAGGTATCTCGATGGTTTCCGGGGCGTTGGCCGCTTTGCGCAACTCAGCCGGGGTCCCGGCGGCGATGATTTTCCCATGGCTGATGATGGCGATCTCCGTGGAAACCTGGTCGACCAACTCAAGCTGATGGCTGGAGAAGAGGATCGACAGGCCTTCTTCCGCCTTTTCGCGTATGACGCCGGACATGGTTTTGACCGCGATGGGGTCAAGGCCCGAGAAGGGCTCGTCTAATATGAGGGCCCTGGGATTAGCGATGAGGGCCACGGCGAGCTGGACGCGCTGCTGGTTGCCGGTAGAGAGCGTTTCCAGCTTCTTGTCCGCGTATGGGGCGATATCCAGCCGCTCGATCCATTCCATAGCTTGCTTCCGGGCTGCGATTTTATTGATGCCTCGGATCTCGGCAAAAAAGACGAGCTGCTCAAGCACTTTCATTTTCGCGTAGAGGCCGCGCTCAGAGGGCATATAGCCGATCTGCCTGCGACCGTCCTGAGTAGCGGGACTCTCGTTGATCAGGATCTCGCCGCCGTCCGAAAGCAAAACGCCCATGATGATGCGCATAAGGGTGGTCTTACCCGCCCCGTTGGCGCCGACGAATCCGAAGATGGCGCCGGGTTCCAATTTCAGGCTGACGCCGCTTAGGGCTTGCGTACTGCCAAACGCTTTGCTGACGCCTTTTGCCTCGATTATCATATGCTCATTATTCAATACAGCCACGACCTCCTCTGCCGAGTTTCTCCTACGGGGAACGCCTTGACTGTATTGTATCATATATGTCATTGGCTAAACAGGTATCCCAATGATATAATCATGCTTAGAGCGGATGATCGGAAGAAGGGATATCGTGACCATATACGAGCGTGTAGACGCGAATAAAGCGGCGATCGACGCCATTCGCCCATTTGAAGGAGAAATGCTCCGGCAGCTAAGGGAATACTACCGTATTGGGCTGACTTGGACGTCCAATGCTCTGGAGGGCAATTCCCTGACTGAGATCGAAACGAAAATACTTCTGGAGGATGGGTTGACCATAGGAGGGAAACCGCTCCGGGATACATTCGAAGCTTTAGGGCATTCCCGCGCCTATGATTTCATGTTTGGATTATTAGGAAAACATCGAATCGCCATCGATGATATAAAAATGCTGCATCATCTTTTTTATCAAGGTATAGACGCGACTCAAGCGGGGATCTGGCGCGATGTGAATATCATTGTAACGGGCATTGACTATACGTTCCCCGCTCCATCCGCGCTCGACGGGCTTATGAAAAGCCTCGGGCAATGGATCGACGCCGAACGCGGCAGGCATCATCCTGTCCGTTTCGCCGCCATGCTTCATTTGAAATTCGTCACCATCCACCCATTCATCGACGGCAATGGACGGGTAGCGCGGCTTCTGATGAACGCCGCCCTCATTCAAGACGGGTATATGCTTGCGGTGGTACCGCCTATACTGCGCCAGGACTACCTGTCTTTCATTCGTACCTACCAGCAGAGAGAAAATGCCGATTCTTTTTGCGATTTTATTGCCGAGCGGGTATTGGAGACGGAGAAGGACGTCATGCGTATGCTGCATATTCCATCTAAGTCTGACACGTGATCAACAAAGCGGCATTGGAAATGCAGGAGTGGATACTAAGCTACGCCCCCTCTTGCGGGGAGCGACGTTAATAATTGTGAGACTGAAATTGTGAGTGCTGTACTTTCAATCCACTGTTATTGTCAAGCGAAAATTGGGCCACTTGATCGGTCGAAAACTGGTCCACCCAGACTGGGCTGAAGACGACTCAATAAACGTCAATCATTAGATCAATGATCTCGTCAAGAGCGTCGACAGCACACTCGCCGACTTCGAACGATTCCGAGCATTGCAGGTTGACCGGTACATTCTTCAAATAGGCCTGTTCTGCCTCACGGATGGCAGTAAGATAAACAACCATATCGTTAACAGCCTTTCGTCTTTTACGTCTTGATCCGAAATCCGCATCTGTCTGTGGACTTTTACTTCGCACGTTATCACCTCCGTTCCGTGTTATGTCGGTTCATGAATTTTTAAAGCAGCGGGAGGCCGTAGGCCGACCAGAGCTTCAAAAATTCGCGGCCGCTGAGGCGGCCGCACCATCATCTGCTTACCCTGCTTGGCCATCGCTATTCAGCTTGCCCTTTTTCATGAGCCAGCTCTTCGTCTCCTTAAAGCGGTAGCTTTTTCCGCTCATGTCCAAGACATGGGCACACCTGGAGATCCGGTCAACTAATGCCCCGGTCAGGTGGGGGTCTTTGAAAACCGTTTCCCATTCCTCAAACGCAAGATTTGTCGTGACAATCATGGTGCCGACGGAAAGCCTGTTCGAAATCAGATTAAAAAGAATATCGCAGCCTTCCGTATCGAAGGACACATATCCAAGCTCGTCGATGATGACGACCTCATATTTGAGGAATTTGTTCTTAAAGGCTGTCACCGCATTGCGGCTCATCGCCTCTTTCAACTCAATGACCAGGTTTGGCACGTTCGTAAACAGTACCCGCTTGTCTGCCAGACATGCCGCGATCCCGAGCCCTATCGCCAGATGCGTCTTCCCCCGCCCGGAGTTGGCAACCAGGACGACATTCTCTTTATCCGCAATGAAGTCAAGACGCGCGAGCTCTTCGATTTCACCCCGGACGTCGATCCCGTACTCCTCCAGATCCAAATCGACGAGATACTTCTTGTAGGGGAATCTCCCTTCCTTGATACGGCGCTGCACCCTGTTCCCCCTGCGCTGCTCCAGTTCCTTCGCGAGGGCGCCCATCATGAACTCCGCATAGGGCATCTTAGCATGGGTCGCCTCATCCACCAGGAGGTCGAAATTGCGGCCAATATACGCAAGCTGGAGAGGCTGGGTCAGTTCCTTAATCCCCATAGCCCACCGCCTTTCCTTTCATGAAAAAGTCGCTGAT
>WRIW01000041.1 GCA_009782505.1 Clostridiales bacterium | reverse complement strand
GGCGAAGATCCCCGCTATGGTATCCATCTTGTCGGCTATGGCGACGAAAGCCCCCGCCAGGCTCGCGGCAGGCTTATCGCCGGCGAAGCGCGGCTGATAATGCTCCAGTATGACCTGCGCGGCCTCGGGGCGCTCCCCGCATTCCAGGGCGTAGTACCTGCCCATGACGCCCTGAAGCTCGGCGAACTCAAACACCATATTTGTCACCAGGTCGGCTTTCGCCAGCCGGGCGCCCCGGAGGGCGTCTTCCCTCGTCTGCTCGTCGGCCTGAAGCACGCCGGCCAGCCAATCCGTGAGCCCTTCGATCCGGCGTACCTTGTCCCCCACCGTCCCCAGCTTTTCCTGGAAAATCACCTTCTCCAGCTTAGGCAAAAAGGCCTCCAGGGGCTGCTTCCTGTCTTCGTCCCAGAAGAACCGAGCGTCGGAGAGCCGCGCCGCCAGTACGCGCTCGTTGCCTTCCGTCACCAGATCAAGCCTCTGCCCGCCGCCGTTTCGCAGCGTGACAAAACGGTTCATGAGCTTCCCGGCTTTATCCCGCACGGGGAAGTACCGCTGATGCTCCCGCATGGGGGTGATGATCACTTCTTCCGGCATCTCCAGATAAGTCTCCGCGAAGCCGCCCATGAGGGCTGTGGGCCACTCAAGGAGATAGGTCACTTCCTCCAGCAGCTCCTCGTCCGGTTCCACCACACAGCCGTTCCCCCCGGCGATTTCCACGATTTGCTTCCAAATCAGGGCTTTGCGCTTGTCCTGGTCAGCGACGACATAGTTTTCCTCCAGACGGCTCTCATAGTCCGAAGCCGAATCCAGGCTGACGTCGCCCTTGCCAAGGAAGCGGTGGCCCCGGCTCACCCGGCCCGCTTCCACTTCGGCCATGGCCAGGGGCAGCACTTCGCCGTCCATGAGCGAGACCATCCAGCGGATTGGCCGCGGGAACCTGAAGTCCAGGTCGCCCCAGCGCATGAATTTGGGGAAATTCAACGAGGAGACCATCCCGGTGACGATGCCGGGAAGCACCTCCGCTGTGTTTTCGCCTTTTTTTGATTTATTCGCGTATACGTAAGCATTCCCGTTCAGCTCCTGCACCGTGAGGCTCTCTATGCTCACGCCCTGGCCGCCGGCGAAGCCTATAAGGGCTTTCGTGGGCTTGCCCTCGCCATCGTAGGCGGCTTTCTGCGCCGGGCCCCGGACAAGCTCGGTCTGGTCTTCCCCCTGGGGCCCCAATCCCTCTACGATGAGCGCCAGGCGCCTTGGCGTCCCTAAGGTGCGCACCGATTCGAAAGGGATGCGTCTGTCGGTAAGCTCCCGGGCTATGATCTCCTTCATTTGCCCCAATGCCTGCCGGAAGAAATGGGCGGGAATCTCTTCCGTCCCGATCTCAAATAGATATATGCTCATTCCAACCCGCCTCCCTTCTGACTGAACTCAAGCGCCGCCTGCTGACGTTTCCCCTCGTCCTTGATCAACGGGAAGCCCAGCTTCCCCCTCATTTGAATGAAACCCAAGGCGCAGGTACGGGCCATATTCCGTATCCGGGTGATGTAGCCGGTGCGCTCGGTGACGCTGATCGCCCCCCTGGCGTCCAGGAGGTTGAAGCTATGGGAACACTTGAGCACATAATCATAAGCCGGCTGTACCAGCCCTTTATCCAGCACCGCCAAGGCCTCTTTCTCGTACATTTCAAATAGGGCGAACAACATGTCGGCATTGGAGACTTCAAAGTTGTACGTAGAATAATCTACTTCGTTTTGATGATAGACGTCTCCATAAGTGACGTCGCCCACCCAGAGGATGTCGTACACGTTTTCCTTTTTCTGGAGATACATACACAGACGCTCCAAGCCGTAGGTGATCTCACCGCTCACCGGCTTACACTCCAGGCCGCCGCACTGTTGGAAATAAGTAAACTGGGTGATCTCCATGCCGTCCAGCCAGACCTCCCAGCCCAGGCCGCCCGCGCCCAATGATGGGTTTTCCCAGTTGTCTTCCACAAAACGTATGTCATGGTCTTCCGGTACGATGCCCAAGCGCCTCAGGCTCTCCAGATACACCTCCTGGATGTCGTCCGGGGAAGGCTTCAGGATGACCTGGTACTGGAAGTAGTGCTGGAGCCGATTGGGGTTTTCGCCGTAGCGCCCGTCGCCGGGCCGCCGGGAGGGCTCCACGTAAGCTACGTGCCAGGGCTCGGGCCCCAGCGCCCGCAGGAAGGTAGCGGGATTCATGGTCCCCGCGCCTTTTTCCATATCATAGGGCTGGGCGATGATGCAGCCCTGCTCGCCCCAGAATTTGTCCAGGGCTTGAATCATGTCTTGAAAGTACATCCGCATCGACACATCCTTACTCGTTTACTTGTCTTTTTTCATTCTGGCGGCGTCCGCTTATCAGTATATTATGCCATATTAGCCCTGTCCGGGCAATAACCTTGTTCAGCGTTTTTCCGGTATCCGAAACATGCAGAAAAGCGCGAGGGCGACGATGCAAAGCCCGAAGAAGTAGGCGTCGCGCTGAGCGGTGAGGTAGACCCGTTGGGCGCCCGCGGCCCCCGCGCCCTCCGCCAAAGTCCGCATATAGTGGCTCTGCCGCAGGGCCATGATGGCGCTGCCGAAAGCCACCCCGAGGCCCTGGCCCAGGTTGCGCATGGTGGCTACCATCCCCGACGCGGTGCCGGAATGCTCCCGGGGTACGCCGCTGAATATGGCGGCGTTTATGGCGGATACGCTAAACCCATTTCCTACGCCGTAGAAAAAGAGGGCGGCTACGACCACCGCTACCGGGGTTACGGCGTTCATGAAACTCATCGACGCGCAGCCGACGGCGATGACGCACAAGCCCAGCAAGGCCGGCCTGCGGCTGCCGTAGCGGTCCGCGTATCTACCTCCCAGGGGCGAGAAGACCATCATCGCCAGGGGCGTAGCCAGCATGACGAAGCCGGAATCGCTTTTCGAAATCAGCAAAACGTTCATCAGGTAGAAAGGAACCAGGAAATTCGTCATCTGCTGTATGATATAGGAGCAAATACTCGCGCTATTGGCATAGGAGAATACCGGATTGCGAAACAGGCCCAGGTTCATGAGGGGCAGCTCGACGCGGTTTTCCCGCCAGATGAAGAGGGTCAGCGCAGCCATGCTGACGAGGAGGCATCCGGCAAACTTGAGGGACGCGAAACCCCAGTCGGCGCTGAAGTTGACGGCATAAGCCAGCACACCGATAAATATGGCGAAGAATACCGACCCCAGCCAGTCCATGCGCCTGGGCGCTTCCGGATCAAGCTCGTCCTTTTTCAGAACCAGGACACACATGATGAAGCCGATGAGGCTGAAAGGCGCGTTGAAGTAGAATATGGCCCGCCAGCTGAAGCGGGACAAGAGCAAACCGCCTACGCTGGGGCCCAGGGACAATCCGATGGATACGAAGATTGAGTTGACGCCCAAAGCCTTGCCCCGTTCTTCCGGCGGAAAGCTGCGGTTGCACATGGCCTGGGTGATGGAGATCATCATGGCGTAACCGATAGCTTGTACACCGCGAAACATGATCGCCCCCGCAAGCCCCCGGGACAGCAAGGGCAGCAGCACGGAAGCCGTGCCGAAGATGAGGAAGCCGCACATGAACTGGCGCTTGTATCCGTACAGATCCGCCAGCCTGCCGAAGATCAGCAGCGTGCAACTGGGCAGCAATGAATAGATCAAAGGTATCCAACTCACCGCGCTCATGGATACGCCGAATTCATCGGACATCACCGGCAGGGCCAGGCTGATGCTGCTGATGGCGATGGCCGTGGAGATGTTCGCCAGGCCGGTCACAAAGAATATGCGCCATTTATATTCCGGTAGTCTCATCTTCAAGAAAACAGCCCTTCCTTCCGGCAGCGCCGGTCACCCTTGCCTTTGGCTAACAGTTCCTACTGCCAAGCCTGTAGGGGACTTGCACCCCCAAGTCATCACCCATGCCGGGCTCACATTGAGAAAGCCGTCCTCGTCACGAGGGCGGCTATACTTGTCTTTTTCGCTTCTGGCGGCGTCCGCTTCCTCCATCCGCTCGGTCATGTATCCCATATACACTCCCTCTCGCCTGTCGTCGCTTGCCTTGCCAGAAACTAAAAATCCTGCGTATCTATGTCTTTTTCGCTTATTTGAACTTTCTCTTTCGGGCGGCTTCAGATTTCTTCTTTCTTCTGACGCTGGGCTTCTCGTAGTGCTCCCGCTTGCGGACTTCCGACAGCACGCCGGACTTCTGGCAGGAACGCTTGAACCTCCGCAAAGCGCTATCTATGCTTTCGGTCTTGCCGATTCTGACTTCACTCATCCTGACACCCCCCCTTCGGTCTAACCGCGCGGGCAGCCGCCCAACGCACAGTCATTATATCCTATATCTCCGGAGAGGTCAAGGAATACGGCAAAGTATATTTTTGGTGTATTTTTAGTCATTTACTGTAGCCTACTTCTTTCGCTTACGATCCCTGACACACTCTGTCAGCAGGAACTCGATCTGCCCGTTGACGGAGCGGAAGTCGTCTTCCGCCCACTGGGCCAAGTCTTGCCAAAGGGAAGGGGAAAGCCGCAGCAGGATTTGTTTTTTATCCTTATCCTTTGCCGACTGGCTGCCGCCGGCCTGATCCGCGTTCATCTTAGTATATGGAGCCGCTGTTGACGATGGGCTGGGCGTCCTTGTTGCCACAGAGCACTACAAGCAGGTTGCTGACCATGGCGGCTTTCCTATCGTCGTCAAAGGTCACGACCTGGTTGTCGTTCAGCCTGTTTAACGCCATCTCCACCATCCCCACGGCGCCTTCCACTATCTTCTGCCGGGCTTCGATGATGGCCACTGCCTGCTGCCTTTGCAGCATAGCGGCGGCTATCTCAGGCGCGTAAGCCAGATGGGTGATCCTCGCCTCCAGAATGCGGATACCGGCGATATCCGCTTTCTTCTGCAGCTCTTCCTTGAGTACGAGCGCCACTTCTTTGCTGGAGCCGCGCAATGATTTTTCGTCCCCCTGCTCCGATACGTCGTAAGGGTAGCTTCGCACGATGTCCCTAAGCGCGGAGTCGCACTGGACGGACAGATACTCCTTGAAGTTGTCTACATTGAATACCGCCTTGGCTGTGTTGGTGATCTGCCAAATCACGTTGACGCCGATTTCGATGGGATTGCCCAATACGTCGTTGACTTTCTGTTTGTCATTTTTCAAAGTCATGGCTTTCATGGAAATCTTCTTGCTTGAAGACGCCTTTTCCTCAGCCGCAGCCCCTTCCGCCACTGTGACTCCCGCATTGACCTTGACCTGCAACGCGGGTTTTGCCGTGGGGTTGATGCCGCCGCAGAACGGGTTGACCCAGAAGAAACCGGCTTTCTGCAGGGTGCCGTAGTATTTACCGAAAAGGGTAAGCACCAGGGCTTCGTTGGGGTTGATGATCTTCAACCCGGCATAGCATACGGGCAGTACCATGAAGCCCAGGATAGCCGTGATGATGATGACGGCTACCGACTCATTGATGACGCCTAAGACGAAACCGAAAATCGACGCGATGTTTAGCAGCAGTATCACGGCGAGGGCCGCCAGGCCGTTTACTCCACCGATGACCTTTTCCTCCTCGATGCGATTGGTGATGTTGATTCTCTCTTCCATGTCTTTTCCTCCTGTTCCGCCGCTTTGCGCGACGATGATTTATGATATTATTATGATATCACTATTATAGTATAATGATTTCCATGCCTTGTCAAGCCTATTTTTAAATAATATATTAGACATAGATACAGTTCACGGGAGCGGGGACCCGGGGTGCGCCTATTTACCGCGATGGTTCACAGCTTCGGCCAGATATAGAAATCGGTTGATGCAACTCCTACCGACTCCAACGCGACATCCATGTCGCGATTCCGTCTGGCATGACATCGTGTCACGCCCACGGATTTACCAGGTTTGCGATTTCTTATCCGGTCGACGAAGCTGTTCAATCCATCGCTTGCAAACAGCCACACCCCGGGTCCCTGCTCCCGTGAACTGTGCCTAGACATAGCAACTTTCCCGGCTGAGCGGAGGGATGAATGTATGAAAATCGAGCAAATCGAGACCCCGGCCCTGCTGCTGGACCTGGACGCCATGGAGTCCAATATCCGCCGTATGCAGGGTTGGGCGGATGAACTGGGGATAGCCTTGCGGCCTCATTACAAATCCCACAAAAGCCCCTGGATCGCCCGGCGGCAGATGGAAGCCGGGGCGGTGGGCATCACCTGCGCCAAGCTGGGCGAGGCGGAAGACCTGGTCAATGCGGGATTTGAGGACGTGCTCATCGCAAACCAGGTCGTGGACGCCGCCAAGATCCACCGACTGGCGCGGCTTGCCGTCGGCCGCAGGCTGGGCGTGTGCGTAGACGACGGAGAGAATATCGCCGCCCTTGAGCAAGCCGCCACGCAAGCCGGCTCAGAGCTCCGCTGCCTGATCGAGTACGAGGTAGGCATGAGGCGCTGCGGGGTCGATACTAAGGAAGAGTTCCTGCGCCTGGCGGAGAAGGTCGCGGAATGCCCCCACCTGGTATACGACGGCATACAGGCTTACGCCGGCAACCTCGCCCATATGGCTGACGGCGCTGCCCGGCAGGCCGCTTCGGCGGAAGTGGACGCCCGGGTAGGGGAGCTGGCCGGGTACCTGCAGGCATATGGTCTGCCCGCCCTTACGGTAAGCGGAGGCAGCACCGGCACGGCAGCCTTCAAAGGCGCCCCCGGCAAAGGCGGCGTCTATACCGAGCTCCAAGCGGGCAGCTACGTCTTCATGGACGGGGCCTATGGCGCGCTGGGCCTGGGTTTTCGCCAGGCGCTGTATGTCCTCTCGGAAATCGTCAGCGCCAAAGAAGACTACATCGTCGCCGACGCGGGGCTCAAGAGCTTCGGTACGGACCAGGGCCCACCCCGGTTGGCGGAGCGTGGCGGCGGTGGCGCCGGCATAGACATCAGCAACGCAAGCATGGGCAGCGGCGTTAGCACAGGCGGCGGCGCAGGCGCAGACGCGGACGTCAATATGAGCGAGGAACACATGCGGGTCTCGCTGCCGGGGCACGGGTACAGGGTCAGGGATAAGATCCTTTTTATACCCGGGCACGGTTGCACTACCGTCAACCTCTACGACCATATCCACCTGTACCGCGGCGATGAAGCCGCCGGGCAGATCGACGTGGTAAGCCGGGGTAAAAGCCGCTGAGGGATTAAGTGCCCATGAATTATGATGAAATCATGCAATCCATCAAAGACGGGCTCTACGGCGACCCCAGGATCGACGTCAGATATCTGCGCGACCAGGCGAGATTATTCAAGACGCACCGCTTGTCACGGGATATCCAAAAAGGGATAGACCGGCTCCTCTTCGACATGATGCCGGCGGAGCACCGGGCTACTTTGGATAGGCTGGCAAGCATACGCTATATCGGGATAAGCGCCGCGCTGAAGAAAGCGGAGCAGCAGTGCCGAAAGAGGGATTACAGCCATGCCCTTGCTACTCTCCGGTCCGCGGTGAGAAAAATCGAATCCGGCGGCGACCTGATCATGTATCGGGACAGCGCTCTGGTGGAATACCGCTGCTTCCGCAACCCTTTTGAGGAGATACTCTTCGACGAGATGTACAAATCCGGCCGCGCGCTGCGAAAGACCTCCGAGGACGTGGGGCGCCTGTACACCGTCTACGGCGGCTTGCTCATCCGGCTCAAGCGGTTCGACGAGGCGGTAAGGGCTTTCGAGAGGGCGGCGGGATTCAACCCCTTCGATACGGAGGCTTTAGGCGAGCTGGCGGAAATCAGCAGGCTCAGGAATGACTGGGAACGATTCCTCGCCGTCACGAAGCGAAACCTGCATGTCGCGTATACAAGCCGGGATATGGGCCGCTGCTATGGCAATCTGGGTATGTATTATTCGGCGAAAGGGGACTTTGAAGCGGCGGTCGCGTTGCTCTACTTCAGCCTGACTTATGACAAGCAGTCAAAATCCGCCCGGGCGACGTTACACAAGATCCGCCAAGCCTCCGGCATGGCGGCGCCCTCCCGGGAGAAGACGGCTGAGATTTTTCGCAAGTACCATATCCCTTCCGGGCCCAACGAGCTCATACTCAAGGCCGCCGCACGGTCAGGGAAGTCCGCTGAAGAGCAAAAATACTATAGCGCCGCGCGGTTTTTCTATTCGATTCTGTATGACCTGACCGCCAGCGAAGAAGTGCGGGGCTGGATAAGCCGATTATCCGGCAAACACTAAGACGAGCTACGCTCATTACTCATGGCGGCATAACGACGGGCAAACTCAATGTCGGCCCGGCTGAGGAAGGCAAAGGCTGCCTGTATGCTGTCACAACGGCGAAAATCCTCCTGCGCTGCTTTCTGGCCCCATCATACCATACATGACCGTACCGGGCAACGAAAGCAGCGGCGGCCAATCAAAAGCCCCTTGCGGATACAGCCCAATGGTATCAAGGGCTGACGGTTTCCATTGCGTTAGTAAAACATTAAATGACTTATTCTGGGAGGAATCGAAATGAAAAATCAAAAAGCGCAAGACGAGAGAGTTGTATCTCAACGACGTAAAATTCAAAGTGACGGCTTTGGTATCTTATTTTTCATCCTACTTGTATCTATTCCACATAAGCAAGATTGTCTACCTTCCACTCGCTCCCCTTTGCTGACATATTATTGAAATTCATATGGCAATCACCGACGCCGTGTGCTATACTTGAAGCGCATGGCGGAGCGTAAAAAAGCATTAGACATTGCAAAAAACGCATTGAAAATGAATCTGTCGATAGCTGACATAATTAAGCTAACAGGATTAACCTGCGAGGAAATAGAGGGGCTACAAGTCACGAGCTAATTCGTACATCATTATTTCCTGTCGCTGTATCCAGAATGCCATAAAACTTAACAGAAAAAGCCACTTGCAGCACTATAAATACCGCCTGACTTTCCGTCGGTATTCCTCATATTCGCCGCCATAATGGGACGCGAGGAACTGCTCCTCCCGCAGCACTTGGCGGTGTATCGCCAGGGTGAAGAGAACTGCCGCTACCGCGATGACCACATTGCGGTGGACGAGGAACAAGCCGGCTAAAAGCATCAGGAAGCAGGTATAGATAGGATTGCGGCTGAGGGCAAACACACCGCCGGTGACCAGTTTGTCGGGCTTAAACTCATCGATGCCGACCCGAAATGAGTCGCCGAAGCTTTGCAACGTCGCCACAATGCCGGCGACGGCTGCGGCGCACAACACAAGCCCCAGCCAGCCCGGCACGCGGCTGCTCCAGAAGGGGCGGACGAGCGCCGGCGCTATAGGCAGCCCAAATGTCCCCGCCAAAGCCGTATAGGCAATGGCGAGGACGAGGGGCACAAGGAGAAAATCGCTTTTGTCCGTCTGCCCAAACACAATGGCGCGGACGCCGCGCCTCCACATCATCGCCGAGTGGAAGGCTGCGGCCCCCACAAAGCACGCAAACAAGCATATGCTCAGAACATTTTGTACAGTCACTTGCTTCAGGCCTGGCAGCAGACCACGGCGACGGTATTGATCACATCCTCGATACTGCAACCCCGGGACAGGTCGTTTACCGGCTTGGCAATGCCTTGCAGGATGGGCCCGATGGCTTCCGCGCCGCCGAAGCGCTGGACTGCTTTATAGCTGATGTTACCGGATTCCAGGCTGGGGAAGATAAACACATTCGCGCGCCCCGCCACCCGGCTGCCGGGGGATTTGGACTGCCCTACGGATTCCACCGTAGCCGCGTCCATCTGGAGCTCGCCGTCGATCAGCAAGTCGGGGTAGCGCTCCTGGGCGATCTTCGTCGCTTCCACTACCTTATCCACCGACTCGTGGCTGGCGCTGCCTTTCGTCGAAAAGGACAACATCGCCACCTTGGGCTCGGCAATGCCGGCGATCTCCTTCGCGGTAAGGGCTGAGCAGTACGCGCACTCCGCCATCTGCTCCGCGGTCATGACCGGGGTGACAGCGCAATCCGCAAATACGCTGACGCCATTGTCCCCTAACTGCTGATTCTCGGAAATCATGATGAATGAGCCGGTCACGGAAGACACCCCCGGCTTCGTCCGGAGTATCTGCAGCGCCGGGCGGAGGACATTGCCCGTGGCGTTTTCCGCCCCGGCTACCATACCGTGGCATTTGCCTGCGTAGACCATCATCACACCAAAAAAGAGAGGGTCCTTCATGGTTTCCACGGCTTTATCCGCGGTCATGCCTTTGGATTCCCTCATTTTGAAATAAGCGTCCGCATAGCCTTGGAAGTCCGGAGACTTAGCCGGATCCACGATTTCCACGCCCGCCAGGTCGGCGCCTACTTCAGCGGCGACTTTGCCGATGGCACCCGGGTCGCCCAGCAGCGTGACGTCGGCGATCTTCTCCTTCACGATGAGCTCCGCGGCTTTCACTGTCCTCTTTTCCGTGCCCTCCGGCAAGACGATATGCTTCTTGTCCGCCTTCGCCTTTTCCCTGATTTTTGTAACCAAATCCATGATGATTCACCCTCCCCTGCCAATTATGATACAATAGTCTAAATCATCATAACGTATTTCTTTCCATGATTCAATCACTAATCCGATGAATACGGAGGGCCCGCCGCCATGACCGTCGTCGCCGGCATCGTATGCGAGTACAATCCCTTCCATAACGGGCACTGGCTTCAAATCCGCAAGCTGCGGGAAGAGCACGGCGCGGAAGCCGTCGTCTGCGCCATGAGCGGCTGCTTTATGCAGCGTGGCGAGCCGGCGGTAGCGGGCAAAGCCTGCCGCGCCATGATGGCTCTATCCTGCGGCGCCGACCTGGTCATCGAGCTGCCTGCGCTCTACGCCACCCGCAGCGCTTATTGGTTCGCCCTGGGGGGCGTATCCCTGCTGGCGGCAACCGGGGCTACCCATCTGGCTTTCGGCGCGGAGACCGACGACCTGGAAGCGCTGAGGAAGACAGCGGATAGGCTGGCCCGCCCGGACGCCGCTTATCAGGAAGGGCTGCGCCGCTTCCTGGACGCGGGGCTCCCCTTCGCCGAAGCCCAGGCAAAGGCGCTTCACGACGGGGATAGCCATGATTTCGTGCCCAGCCTGCCAAATGACCGCCTTGCCTTGTCTTATCTGCAGGTCATCGCGGAACGGGGGCTGCCCCTCAAGCCGCTCCTCATCCCCCGGGAGGGCGCCGCGTACCACGAAACTAAACTTCCCGCTTCCGCCATCGCTTCCGCCACCGCCATCCGCCACCGCCTGGAAGAGGGCGCGGGGCTCCATCGCAGCCGGGGCCTCTCCGCCGCTCAGATGGCGGGGCTTGGCTTGTCCGCGTACATCCCGGAAGCCGCCTTGTCCTGCCTCGCCGGCACGCCCCTGGTCTTCCCCGCCGACGCCGCGCCCATCCAGCTGGCCCTACTCAGGCGGGCAGACCTCCAAGCCCTGGCGGAGCTGCCGGATATGTCGGAAGGCCTGGAGTACCGGGCTTACGACGCCGCGAGCCGCGCCGGAAGCATGGCGGAATTCTACAGGCGGCTCAAGACGAGACGTTATCCCCTCACCCGCCTGCAGCGCATGGCGGCTCACTTGCTCATCGGCTACCGGGATAGCCACGCCGCCCTTCTCCCCGGCGGCCCCCCCTATCTCCGCATCCTCGGCGCTAGCGAAGCCGGGCGGCGACTCCTCCACCAGATCAAGAAGCAGCCCCCCGTCCCCGTCATCGCTAAGACGAGCCAGATCAAGGGCCTCGCCGCCGCAGACCGCCACGCCGCCGCTGCCTGGGAGCTGGAGCTCCGCGCCTCCGCCATGTACAGCCTTCTCAGGGGCGACGACTATACCGCCGGCAATCCGGAATACCTATTCAGCCCGATGATGCTCTGAAACAACACTTCAATCGCCCTCTTGCAATACCCTACAATGTAGGGTATAATGCATTGGAGGAAGGTGTCTCATGAAACGTGAATTTGTTATGACCGAATTATGGCATTCTCTACCTAATGCTTGCCTATCCTAAAAACGAAAAGGATACCTTGACTGATGCAGAGAAAAACGAATTGAAGCAAATTTCGATGAACATTAAGAAGAATCTATCTGATCGGAATGGAAAGGTGATTGATCATGTCTGAGATGTCTTTTGGCGAAAAACTGATACAAAGCGCAATGCAAGCTGAAGCGCATTCCGCCGGCGTAAAGAAACTGCGCACAACTGTAATCGAGGTGTTGCCGATTCCTGCCTACAATCCGCAGCAAATCAAGAGTATCCGTACACGTCTCGGGCTGACTCAAAGCCTGATGGGTGGAGTAGTTGGCGTTTCCGTCAAATCAATCGAAGCGTGGGAGAACGGTTCCCGACGCCCAAGTTCGTCCGCCATGCGTGTCCTGGCTGAACTTGACACCAACCCGAGTTATATCAAGAAAATCGCAAAGCTTGAATATGCGTAATCACGTCGATAATAGTATCAGGAT
>WRIW01000040.1 GCA_009782505.1 Clostridiales bacterium | reverse complement strand
GAGGCATGTACTCTACCCAGCTGAGCTAATTGCCCGGGAAACCCTGCCGATCCGCCAATCGGATTGCGACCGGCTTCCGACATATCTAAGTATAATACAATCTACAGCCGATGTCTATACCGCGTTGTAATCAAAAAAAAGCCCAAAGCGTGGCTATTTGTAAGCGATGGTTCACAGCTTCGGCCAGATATAGCAATCGTTTGATGCAAACCCTAACGACTCCAACGCGACGAACGTTACGCGCGCTTGTGCGTTTCGGTTAGCGGACTGGAGGTTCGTAGAACCTGGGCGCGTTCCGTCTGGTGCGACGTCCGTGTCGCACCCACGGATTTGCCAGGTTTGTGATTGCTTATCTGGCAGACGAAGCCGTTCAATCCATCGCTTACAAATAGCCACGCTTTGGGCCCCTGACCCCCTGAACTGCAACGCCGGTCAGCATCGCGTATATCAAGCTGAAGCCATTGTTTCCCGTCAGAGCTTGGGGTATGATAAACGCAGACAAATCAGGAAACGAGGAGAGCGATGATGCGAATCGTTGATTTTACTGCCGCCCATATCGAGCAGGCAATGAGAATCGCAAAACTGAACTATGACGAGGAGCGCGGGTTTGCCCCCGCGCTGCCTCCTATCGGCGCCGTACCGGACTTAGCGCCGTACGCGGGTAACAGCCTTGGCGTAGCCGCGTTTGAGAATGGTCAAATGCTTGGCTTCTTATGTTGCGTTTCTCCATTTAATAACGCCTTCAGCTCTACCGACGCCGTAGGCGTCTTTTCCCCGATGGGGGCAAACGGAGCGCTTGGAGAAAACCGGGCTATGGTCTATGCCCGCATGTATCAGGCGGCGGGAGAAAAATGGGTACGAGCGGGAGCTTCCAGCCACGCCATATGCTTATATGCCCATGAAAAAGAGATACAAAGGCAATTCTTTCTGTACGGGTTCGGTATGCGCTGCGTGGACGCGATACGGCGTTTGGACGATATAACCGAGCCAACCTGCGACGGGTTTGCTTTCTCCGAAATCGCCGCCGATGAAGCGCTTGAAGTACTTCCGCTGGAAAACCTGCAGCACAAAGGCTTTATCGAAAGCCCATTTTTCTTGCTTCGGTCTGAGCATAGCGAAAACGACTGGCTGAGATACTGGGCGGCAAGCGACCCCGTTTGCTTTGCGGCAAAGCATGAAAGCCGAACCATAGCGTATATCCTTGCCGAGTCCGACGGTGAAAACTTCATACGGGATACGGAAGGATATCTTCATATCACCGGTATGTATTGCCTGCCGGAGCATAGGGGTCAAGGCGTGAGCCATAAGCTGCTGAATCTATTGATACAAAAGCTGAGAGGAAACGGCTATACCCGCCTCGGCGCGGATTTTGAAAGCATCAATCCCTCAGGTTTCGGCTTTTGGACAAAGCATTTCACCGTGTACACCCATAGCGTCGTACGCCGCATCGACGAGTACGCTATACCGCCGACTCATACATCATAGTGGAATTGCGGAAAAAGAACCGTGAACTTACATGGTTTCGGCGTTGCAGGGCACTTGCTTATCAGGCGTCTTCGAGCCGGCGGAAGCCAAGGCTCTGCATCCAGGCGTCCAGCTGCTCCAGAAGCCGCTTCTCGTCTAAGTCGGTGCGGTCCCCGGGCTGGCTACCTTCATAGTTGATGACGCTGAGCCCCGCTTCTTTCAGGTACATGGACTGCTCTTTCGGCACCAGGTTGCAGCCTACCCCGCTGCGCCACATCGGCAGGAGGGCGCCGTCCGCCTGCATGAGCTCGGCGAACTCCACTATGCTGTCGCGGAATATGTACGCGTTGACCCCCATATTTAACGGCTTTCTCGCGTCGTAGCCGCTGCCCAGGCGCACCGCATCCTCCCGGGTTTCCACCGGTATGCCCGGCGGATAGTTCATCACGCCCTCCCGGTACCCCACCGTGCCGTCCGGCTTCAGGTAGAGGCCGTCCAGGCTTCCGTGGGTATACTGGGAGCCCACACATACCGCGCCGTAAGTCTCCATATACCGGTAATATTTCATGTAATGCCAGGAAGGCGGATAGGCTTCGATCCAGCGGAATCGCTCGTTGCCCACGGCGGCGATCTGGTTGTCCGCCCGCCACTTCACCTCGTCCCGGACTGTTTTCCAGAAATCCAGCGTCGCCTCCGGGTCCACCTTGGTCAAGCCGCCGATGGTGAAGACAGAGTACAGATCCTTCACCGACAAGGGCGCCGGCTTGGTTCGCGCCACCAGCAGGGATATCTCCCGGCTATAATCGCTGATTATGCTCGTATCCTCCAATAGCTGCGCGAGGGCCTCATCATCGCACTGTTGGCCAAAGATGCGCTCCATATCGTTGAGGATTTTAAAATTAGCGTATATCTTGTGTTCATTCAGCGCTTCGTTGCGCTCCTCGTCAAAAGGCCCGAAGTAGATGACTTTATCCGCCATCCACTGAGGCATGTTCTCAAAATCCCTTGCCTGCGCGCCACGTTTGGCGTGCTGGTCGCACATGGATGGGATCGGAACCACGAACCGGCGCCGGGGCCATGGCGTCCCGTCCTCAATGTAGCCGAGGAATTGCCCGCCCCAGCAGTTATTCTGGTAGCCGCAAAGCTCGCGGCCCCATCCGCGCACCTCGCAGGCCAGCCTTGCCTTACGGGAGAAAGCTTCGTTTTTGTTTGCCATCATGGCGCCAACGGGATTGTCTTCGATGACGGTGATGGCCGGAAAAGCGGGCCCGTAGCCCCAGTTGCCCTGGCCGACCACTTTCTCCACGCTCTCTATGGATTTCTGCCATCCTGCCCGCAGCTCTTTTGCCTTAGCCCAAAACTCCAGCGGCCGGGTCTCCCAAATCTGTCCTTTTGCCATTCCGCATCATCCTTTCATTTTTCTCTCGGCTGGGGGTAGGTATATATCCCGCCCTCATAGTTCCGCATCACGACCTTTTCGCCGTCTATGGAAACGATATACTCCGGGTTGATGGGGATCTTCCCGCCGCCCTCCGGCGCGTCGATGACAAACTCCGGCACCGCGAAGCCGGAGATATTGCCGGTGAGGCTCCGGATGATCTCGACGCCGGTTTCCACTTTCGTGCGGAAGTGCTCTATCCCCTCGCATAGATCGCATTGGTAGAGATAGTAGGGCCGTATCCTGGCTTTCACGAGCTTGAGCAGCAGCTCCTTCATCGTCTCCGTATCGTCGTTGATGTTCTTCAGCAGCACGCTTTGATTGCCAAGCGGTATGCCGGCGTCCACGATATCGGCGCAGGCCTTCAGCGACTGAGGCGTCAGCTCCCGGGGATGGTTGAACTGGGTATTGATCCATATGGGCTGATATTTTTTTAGCATCACGAGTAACGCGGGGGTGACCCGCATGGGCAGGGTGACGGGCGCCCTCGTCCCGAGCCGGATGATTTCCACATGGCTGATGGCGCGCAGCCGCGAAACGATATCCTCTAAGCCGCCGTCGTCCATGGTGAGGGGGTCGCCGCCGGATATCAACACGTCCCGGATCGACCGCGTCCCCGCGATATAAGCGATGGCTTTCTCCTTCTCCCCCTCGCTGATGACGAAGTCCTCTTCCCCCACATTGCGCTTTCGCGCGCAATGGCGGCAGTACGTAGCGCATTGGCGCGTCACCAGAAACAGTACCCTGTCGGGATACCGGTGTACGACGTGGGGGGTCGGGCTGTACTTCTCTTCCTTGAGGGGGTCTTCCTTCTCCCAGGGAAATACGCGGGTCTCCTCCACGGAGGGCACAGCTTGCATCCGCAGGGGGCACGTTGGGTCGGCGGGATCCATGAGGGACGCGTAATACGGCGTGACCGCCATGCGGAAGCCGCTCAGGCAGCGGGAAATCTCCTCTTTCTCCCCCTCGCTGAGAGAGATGACTTCGGCGAGCTCCCCGACCCCGGTGATCCTGTGCCGGTACTGCCATTTCCAGTCCAGCCATTCGGAGCTTTCGGGGGTCACACCGAATCCGGAAAACACTCTGTCATTCATCTGACGCACCTCAAAATCCATTCTTATTATAATAAAACACCGCGTCAAACATCCATCCCGTAACGGGCAAGGGCGCACTTCAATACGCCTTCGATCAGCGAATTATACCCCACTCCGCAGAACCCGGCCAGCATGGGGTAGTCGCTGTACCCCGGCGCGAGCCCGGGCAAGGGATTGATCTCGATGAAGTAAAGGCTGCCGCCGGGGGAAAGGCGGAAGTCGGCCCGGGCAAAATCCCTGCATCCTAGGGCGTCGTACGCCAAACGCGCCGCGCCTTCCATCTCAGCCCGGAGCCCGGCGCTTATATCCGGGGGGCAGGCGTAGCTCACATGCCGCTTGAAGTCCCTCTTGACCTCGTAGCTGTATACGCTTCGCCCTTTATCATTGAATAGGACTTCCATGGGGGCGAAAACCTTCGTCCCGGCTCCGTTGCCCAGCAGCCCCACGGTAAACTCCCTGCCCGGGATGTACTCCTCCACCAGGGCGTCCTGCTCGTAGACGCGGATCATCTCTTCCACGGCCTCGCGCAGCGCGGTGGCGTCCGGGACGACGGATACGTCTGTGATGCCCTTGCCGGAGCCCTCTTCGTTGGGCTTAACGATGACGGGCCAGCCCACGGCGCCTGAGCCCAGGCAATCGCCCACCGAAGCGATATCATCGGCGGACAGCGGGCTGCCTTTGCGAAACACGGCGAACTTCGGCGTCCTTATCCCCCAGGTGGATAGGAGCCTCTTGGTCAGCGCCTTATCCAGCGCCAGGCACATGGCAGCCTCGTCCGAGCCGACATAGGGGACGCCAAGGAAGCTCAGGATGGCGGGCACATGGGCTTCCCTGCCCCGGCCTCTCCTGCCCTCGGCCACATTGAATACGATATCCGGCCTGCGGGCGGCTATCTGAGCGGGGAAGTCTTCTTCGGCTTCGTACAGCTCCACCCGGCAGCCGGCTGACTCCAGGGCGCTTTTGATCGCCTGGATGGTATCGGGATCGTCATACTCGGCCTGGGCGTCGGGGGGACCCGCCGATATCCCTTTTTTTAAATTGTACGCAATGCCTACGGTAAGTCTGTCGCTCATTCTTTATCGGCTCATTCTTTATCGGCTACCGCCTTCACTGTTCCAGCCGGATCTGCCCGTTGTCATTCACAAAAGTCAGCAGTGATTTTTCCATATTTACCAGCTCGCCCCTGCTGTCGCCGCTGACCATGCCGCCCCGGGGCACGCCGTACCCCCGGGCGCCGTGGCCCATGAGCTTCAGGGCTGTTTTCAATTCTTTCCAATCCTCGCCTTCGCCGTGGACGTCGAAAGTGGCGGGGACAAAACCAAGGCAGGTAAAGAGGGACGCCGTGTCGTCGTCGTCCTCGTCCTCCCACCTCACCCAATACTCCCCAAGCATGATGGTGCCCGCGGACACGCCCACGAATTGCTTCCCCTGGCGATACAGCTCCCTCAGATACTCTACCAGCCCGTGTTTCTTCAGCCAGATCATGCCGTCCTCCACCTCGCCGCCGGACAGAAAAATCACATCGGCGGACTCCAGGGCCTTCTTCGCCTTGGCGACGTCGGCTTTCTCCTTGGCAAGGCGCACGTTGGCCACCTGTTTTGCCCCGGCTTTCATCAGCAAAAGCTTCATCATGGCGTAGAAGGCGGGATTATCCCCGTTTGCCGTACCGATGTAAGCCACGCGCGGCTTGGGCGTATCCCCGTAAGCCTGGGTCAGCATACGGCTCATACTGTCCTCGCTTTGGGGCCTGCCCCCCGCCAGCAGATACGCCGGGGTTTCCCTTCCGCCGCCGCTCATACGAACAACTCCCTCACGTCGAAGTCAAAATCCGCCTGGGTGCGGCGGAACTTGCCCGCCTGCCCGGGCAGTATACTGCCCCGGATAGCGATATGGTATATCCCGTCCCTGCCATAGAGGGCTTCCAGGGCTTGCCGGCCGGCGTCCGCCGCGGCCCCCTCGTCCCCTTTCACCATCAGCTGCAGCTCGTACTCTTTGCGGTTATGCTGCTCCAGATGATAGTCCCGGACTCCGTCGATGGGCGCCAGGGCTTCGTCCAGAGCCAGGGTCGTGACCAGTCCGCCTTCCGTAGTAAAAGTGGCGTTGGAGGCCCGGCCTTCGATGGCTTGCGCGATGAGCCCTTCCTTCCTGCCGCAGGGGCACTCCCCCGAAGGATGCAGGCGGATAAGGTCGCCCACATCGAAGCGCAGCACGATGTTCCACGGATTCTGAAAGGTCGTGACCAGGATCCGGCCCAGCTCCGGCCCGCCGTATCTGTCCTTCAAAGGGTGGAAATCGATCCTGCAGAAGTCCACATTCTGGTGGAGGAAGCCGTGCTCGCACTCCTCCAGCACAAAACCCGTCTCCGTGGTGCCGTAAGAGCTGATGAGAGCGGAGGAAAACACCTTGCGGATGGCCGCGAGATGTATCTTCGATATGAATTCAAAGGTAAAGACGATGACCTCCGGAGAGTATAGCTCGACGCCTTCGTCCACAGCCCACCAGGCAAGCCGGGCGAGGAGCGACGGGTTCGCTTCCAGTATCACGGGTCGAAAGCTCCGCAGCTCCCGCGCCATGCGCGCGAAGTGCCGGGGCTGCCACTGGATCAGGTTTATCATTTCATTTAGGTAGAGCCTGTGCCCTACGATCCGCGATTCCATGGGCAAATCGTCTTCGCAGCTAATGCCTACGTTCAAGGAACTGGCCAGCTTCGCCTCCCTCTGGGGGTACGGGAGCTTGGCCGTATGGGCGTTCAGCTTCCATGAGGAAGCCTCGGACCTGTCCCACCAGCCCTGGTCCCAGATATTCACCACCCGCTCGCCGGTGGTACCGCTGGTGAAAGTGTATCCGATCTCCTCCCGAAGGAGCCCGTCCGCCAGGTCCTTGCCCTTCGGCGCCAGTCCCGTAGGGAAAAAATCACGCATGATCTGCTTCGTCAGCTCCGGGAGGGCGTCATACCTCGCGTCGAGGCCGGCCGCCTCCCCGGGGTCGAGGGCCTGCCAACCGGCGTAGGCAGGCGCGGAGAAGAGCGCCGCCTCAAGGGCTTCGGCGGACCTCTGGTGGAACGCGGGCGGATAGTGATACCGATCCGCTAAAATCATATACTGCGGCTCCCTTCATTCACAAAACCTGCGCCGGATATAAAAACAACGCCATGCTTTGGCATAGTCTCATAAGAGCAGCAGAAGCGGCGTCGTTTAAACCGGTATCGATATAATAAGCGGAGCCGACGAGAGTCGAACTCGCGATCTCCTGCGTGACAGGCAGGCATGTTAGGCCACTACACCACGGCTCCGTGCGAACTCTATTGTACTGAAAGCTGGAATGATTGTCAATGCAAAATTCACGGGAGCGGATCCCCGCACCCGTGAGTTGCAACCGTCGGTCACGTTAGGCCGGCGAGGCTGTTTACCGGCAGGGAGAAGATAAAGCCCTGGCAGTCCGTATCAGACCCCGCCACCTGATTGATGGCCTTCATGATTTTTGCCTTGTCCTCCCTATTTGTCACGATAAGGAGGATATCCTTCTCCGGCTCGATGGAGATGCCCAGGAACTTGTCCATTCCTTCCATACCAACGTTTCGCCCGTGGATGACCGTCCCCCCCGTGGCGCCCGCCTCCCTGGCCACCAGCATGACGTCTTCCTTATGGCCCTGGTTGATCACGGCAAAGATCAGGTCATGCTTTGCCGATTCCTCAGTTTTTGCCGCTTCCATCACATTCACATCCCCTTTTAAAATAGCCTGGCTGTCCTGGACCAGATCGTGAAACGCCGCCGCGCTGAGCCCCGACAGGGGGATCGTGAAGATGACCCCTTTGCCCGGCTTCTTCAGCTGCATTTCCGTATTGACCGCCTTGAAGAGCATAGGTATGCCCGCCTTAGGCGCCAAGCTGAACACGATATCCTTCTCCGGGTCGCCCAGCCCCAGGTAGTCGATGATCTCGGAGCCGGCGGTACCCATCCCCAGGCAGATATAATGCTTGTGGACGTGATGCTTCACGAGGATATCCACAACCCTTTTGCCCCTGCCGCGATCAACGATGGCGATAATCAGGTCGATGATTTTCTGGCGGGGATCCGACTGATCAATCATCTACGCCGTCCTCCTCTTCAAACAAGATAAACTCATCCTCCGCAGACGCGGGCGCTTCCCGCTCCAACGCCAACGCTACCGCCGCCTTCGCCTTGGCGATGGCTTGCGCTTCCGCCTTGGCTGCCGCTTTTTCTTTCAGCATATAGATAAGGCCCAGCATCTGTATCGTGATCAGCGGCGTCATCGCCACCATGGCGACGATGCCGAAGGCCTGGGTCATCACATTGCCCCCGACGGCGTCGCAGGCGCCCATGGTAAACGGCAGGAGGAAAGTAGCCGTCATGGGCCCGCTGGCTACGCCGCCGCTATCGAAAGCCACGCCGGTAAATATCTTCGGCACGAAGAAGGATAACGTCAGGGCGATGGCGTAGCCCGGGACTAACATCCAGAATATGGATATACCGGTAAGCACCCTCAGCATCGACAGCCCCACAGACAGAGCCACACCCACCGAAAGGCTGATCTGCATGTACTTCTGGGGGATAGCGCCGGCGGATATCTCCTCCACCTGCTTATTAAGCACATGGACCGCAGGCTCCGCGGCGACGATGAAGTACCCGATGAGCATGCCGATGGGGATCAGCAGCCAATTGTACCCGCTGCCCCCCAGCATAGCGCCTATAGCCTGGCCCGCCGGCATAAAGCCGACATTGGCTCCGGTAAGGAACAGGATCAGCCCGATCGTCGTATACCCCAGGCCGATAGCGACGCGGATAAGGCTCCGCTGGCTGAAATGCTTGTACACAGCCTGAAAAATCGCGAATACGACCACGATGGGCAGCACGGCCAACACTACTTCCTTCAGATACTCCGGCAAGCCGTAAGCGAACTGCGCCGACACATCCTGCATGGTAAGCACCCGGGGTATGATGAAGCCGTGTTCGTCGATGCCGGAGGGGTGATATATCATGCCCAGGAGGAGTACCGCTAGGATGGGCCCAATGCTGCATAAAGCCACCATGCCGAAGCTGTCTTCCTGGGAGCCATGATCCCCGCGGAGGGAAGCGATCCCCAGCCCCATGGCCATGATGAAAGGCACGGTGATCGGCCCCGTGGTCACGCCGCCGCTGTCAAAGGCTACGGGGATGAAGTCCCTGGGCACAAAAGCCGCGAGGATGAAGACGCCGATATAGAAGATGAACAGCAGCTTCGACAGGGTGATGCGAAACAAGGTCCGAAACGCGGCGACGACCAGGAAAAAGCCCACGCCGATAGCCACGGTGATGATGAGGGTGAAAGCCGGTATGGACGGCGTCTGGCGGGCGAGCACCTGAAGGTCGGGTTCCGCGATAGTAATGATGATTCCCATGACCAGGAAGACCAGCACGATGAGGGGTATCTTTTTCGTTTTCGTCATACTTGAGGCTATGCCCTCCCCCATGGGCATCATCGCGATATCGGCCCCCAGGGAAAATATACCCATGCCGACGATGAGCAGGGCGGCGCCCTCCAAAAACAACATCATCGTACCGATAGGTATAGGCGTGACGGTAGTGCTCAGGACGATGACGATGAGGGTGATGGGAAGTACCGAGGTAAGCGCTTCCCGGATTTTCTCTTTCAGGATTTGATTCAATAAAACACCTCATTTATGATAAGCGCGGCCCGCGTTGATCATTTGCCCCCTGTAGATCTGCTCCAGCAGGATCACCCTGGCAAGCTGGTGGGGAAAGGTCATGGGGCCAAGGCTCAAGGACAGGCGGCATTTCCCGTAGACGGAGGGGCTGAGGCCGTGGGAGCTGCCGATGATAAAAACCATCCGCTTGGCGTCGGGGTCGGCGCCGGGATCGATCATACATGCAAATTCCGCGGAGTCCGCCTGCCTGCCCGCCGGAGATAAGGATACCGGTACGTCGCCGTCCCGCAGGAGGGCTAGTATCCGGCCGCCCTCCCGCTCCAGGGCCCTCTCCACCTGAGAGGGCGAGTTCTCATCCGCTATACGCTCCTCCCGGACCTCAAGTATCTCCACGGGCCGCATGACCGCCATCCGACGGCAGTACTCCGCGCAAGCTTCCCGGTAAAACCCTTCCCGCAGGCCGCCTACGGCAGCCACCGCCAGCTTCATAAGCAGAACCACTCAGATGGCGTGCACCGGGGGGCTACCGACAGAGCGGGCGCCCCTTCCGGCATGGCCCGGCGGACCGTATCCAGGGCTTTTTCCCAAGTATTATTCTCCTGGCTCAGATGGGCCAGCAACACCTTCTTCGTCTTGCGGCCGGCGATCTTCGCCAGAGCGCTGCCAGCGTCCTCATTGGACAGATGCCCGCTGACCCCGGAGATCCGCCTCTTCAGGTAGTGGGGGTACTTCCCCGTCCGCAGCATTTCCAGGTCGTGGTTAGCCTCAAGCACCAGCAGCTGCATGTCTTGCAATATCTGTGTCATACGGCTGGTAAATACTCCGCTATCGGTAGCGATCCCTATGGCTTTACCTTCATTTCTGACCACGTACCCCACGGACTCCAAAGCGTCGTGGGAGGTGGGGAAAGCTTCGACGCCCAGGCTGCCGATGGCCCACTCCCCGGCGCAGTCTATCGTATGCTTTAACCCGTCGGGTATATCTCCGGCAAGGCTACCCATCTCAAACCAAGTGCCTTCGGTGGCGTATACCCCTATGCCATAACGCCTGGCCAGTATCCCCACGCCGGCGATATGGTCCCGATGGGCATGGGTCACCAGTATAGCCGACGGCGCGGGTTTATCTCCGCAGCCGGCGATCTCCATATTTTCCATGATGCGCTTCCCGGATTGGCCGGCGTCGATGAGAAGGCTCGTCTCCCCGGCCCGGATGAAGTGGCAGTTTCCCCAACTGCCGCTCATCAGGCTGCAGTACTCCATGGCCTACGCCTCCATGTCTATAAAAAGCCCGTCCGGGTATGCCGGAAGGGCTACAGTTCGAGTGTGGGCGGGGGTTCGGATCGCGCGTGGCCGGCTTTCGGCACAGCGCTCACGGGGTTTTTGCTCATTTCAGATAGTCGATGGGATCTACAGGCTTGCCGTTGACCCGCACCTCAAAGTGAAGATGCGGCCCTGTGGCGTTGCCTGAGGTCCCCGCCAGCCCCACCAGCTCCTGATGGCCGATCAGCTGCCCCACAGCTACGTTGATCTCCTTAAGGTGGGCATACATAGTGGATAAGCCATCCCCATGATCGATGGTGACCTGGTTGCCGTACGCCGCGAAGAAGCAGGCGGATATGACCTTGCCCGGCGCCGCGGAGTAGATGGGGTCTCCGGTCTTGGCCTGGATGTCTATGCCGGTGTGGTTGCCCCTGCTCCTGGGGCCGAAATGGGAAGTGACCTTATTGACCAGGGGCCACGCCAGGACGCCGGCGCCCGAGCCTGTGGAGCCTGACTTGATCTCCGCCGCGATGGCGGATTCGCTTCTGGATACTGTAGAAGCCACTATGGCCTTCGTCCCGCTCTCGATCACCTTGTCTACCGGGTCGGCGACGACCATCTCCGACATGACTCTCTGCTCTACCGCGAAGCCGTTGATCCAGGCGACCTCGTACTCTACCTCCCTGCTCCCCTTCACCCCTTCGGTGAGCACCTGGCTTTGGCCTCGGGCTATGGTATCGTTGGACTGGTATACGACTTGAAAGGGTATCTCCTCCTGCCTGACCTCGCTTACCGTCGTCCGCACGGACAGCAGGGGCTTTGGTATGCTCAGCTTGAGAACCGTCCCGATGCTGAGCCTGTCGCTGGTAGCGCCGTTTATCAGCTTCAGTTCTTCCACGGTCATGCCATTTTTCTGGGCGATGGACCAGTAGGTGTCCCCGCTCTGGACCAAATGCTCCCGCATAGGCTCCCTGCCTTCGGTAAGGGTCCTGAAGGCCTGCTCCGGGCTGCCGATGTCCGTGATGGGTATCTCCACGGTGAGGAGCTCCACGGGCTCCACAAACTCCATATTGACAATGTTAACGTCTTCGTCTTCCGGCAGGTAGCTCTTCTTCACATTCTCCAGAACTTCCATGGCCTGGGCTTTGGACGCCAGATACACCGTGCTCTCGCTGCCCACCGCGATAGTCCAGCCGTCTACCAGCCATGTGATCTTGGATTTCAGCGCCTCCAGGATGACCTGGTCGTCGGTGATGCGGGTCTTGATCTTTACGCCTTCCCGGGTATAGCTGATCCTGGCGTACTGGCGGAAGTTGGACTCTGCCGGATAAGGGGCGGACAGCTCCAGGCTTGCCTGCTCCAGGAGCTTCTGCCCCGTGGCGGTCTCCTGCACAAAGGCGATGGGCTCGCCGTTGAGCAGCATGATATACGGTCTCTCAGACATGACGAAAAGCATGCTGTAGATAAGCAGGCAGAATACGACTACCGGGCCTATGTTAGTCCATACGGACTTGCCGTGGAGGAAGGACTTCAGCATCCCGGGAATGTCGAGTTTCCGCCTTTCCGGCCTCTCCTTGGCGCCGAAGGGGAAGCTTCCGCTGGCTTTCGGCAGCGAAAAGCCACCGTCGTCCCCCGGGGGCTGCACCCCGTCAAGGGCGGCAAAAGCCGCTACGGCGTCGTCCAGCTCGTCCGCGGTATAGGGTATCTCCGTCGCGCTACCGGTGGCAACCTCGGGCTCAGTCCCGCCTGCGGAGTATGTATGCGTATCGGATATGTCTTCCGGTCCAGTAATGTCGTCGGCCTCGAAGGACTCGATGCTCTGCGCGATCTCGGAGGGAAAAGCCATTTGTACGCCGCCGGCGTTTTCCTCTGCCAATTTCCTGCGTTTCAGACAATCACCGCCTTGATGATGTTTTACTCATATATGGGGGATTGTATCACAAAATCACTTTGTTTACAATCCATTCACATCTGATTTTATCAACATTCGGCGCCTGCCTCGGGGAGTAGGCGCATTGGCTCATTCGGTTTCCATGGCTTTGATCCAGATGGCGCATTCCAGGCGCTTTTTCTCAAGCTCGCACCCTAAAGCGTAAGGTTCCCTCAGATCCCGGTTAAAGTTCCAAGCGTTAGCGTGACAGCCTCCACTGCAGTAGAACCTCGCCCAGCATCCCCGGCACTTTTCTTTCGTCAGGACGTGGCTTTCGCGGAACCGGTCCCCGACGACGGGTTTGGTGATCCCGCCAAATACGTCGCCCATGGCGAAATCCGCGTTTCCGGCGAACTGGTGGCAGGGGTATAAAGCCCCCTCCGGCGTCACAGCCAGGTACTCAAACCCCGCGCCGCAGCCGCTCAACCTCTTGGGAAGGCAGGGGCCCCTGTCCAAGTCCAGGTTGAAATGAAAAAAAGTAAACGGCTTGCCTGCCCTCGCCCTATCCAGATAGTACCGGGCAAGCTCCTCGTATTGCCTGTACAATTCCGGCAAATCTTCCCGGCGGAAAGCGTAATCCTCATCCGGCCCGGCTACCACCGGCTCTACGGAGACCATATCATACCCGGCCTCCACCATATGGCGGACGTCCTGAAAGAAGTCCTGATTATAACGTGTGTAGGTGCCTCTCAAGTAGTAGTTGCCGCCTTCCCTCTTATCGACGGCTTCCCGGAAATGAGGCAGGATCACATCGTAGCTGCCGCTCCCGCCCACCGCCGGACGCATCCTGTCGTTGACTTCCCGGCGGCCGTCCAGGCTCAGTACCAGGGCGACCTCATGCCGGTCAAGGAAGTCCAGGACGTCCCCTTGCAGCAAGACGCCGTTGGTGGTGAGGGTTTGTTTAAGCACTTTACCCCTGCGGCGGCTTTCTTCTTCGCCGTACAGGATCAGCTCTTTGACGACGGGAAAATTCAAAAGCGGCTCGCCGCCGAAGTAGTCCACCTCCACATGCTCGCGGCTGCCGGAAGCGTCGAAGAGGAAGTCGAGGGCTTTTTTCCCCGTGTCCAAGGGCATCAGGCTCCTGTCGCCGCCAAAAGCCCCGGCGCCGGCGAAACAATAGCGGCAGCGCAGGTTGCAGTCGTGGGCCACATGCAGGCAGAGGGCTTTGATCACGCGGTCTGCCTGGGGCTTGTAGCCCTCCAGCTCCGGCGCATCCGACATCAGCAAGCCTTCCCCAGCCAGCTCCTCCAGCCCGCCGCATATCTCCAGGATATCGGCGGGGGGCGCCGCTGAAAACGCGGGGCGTGGCTCCCGGGCGGCTGCAGCTGCCTCCCCCCGCGTTGCTGCCGCCGCCCGGGCTGCCTGTGCCGGGGCCGCCGGGGGCCCCGCCGCCC
>WRIW01000039.1 GCA_009782505.1 Clostridiales bacterium | reverse complement strand
ACAATTTTTTTACCGCCTGCAAAGGCGCCAGTTCCACTTCGGCGATGGCGTCGGGAAACGAAGACGTTTCGTAAAAATACTGACTGGAAGCGTACAATTTGTCCGAAGCAATCGCCAGGACGGAGTAGCCGCAGAAGCCGACGGTGATAATGAAGACGCATATCCCGTAGGCGCCGGCGCTCCTTTTGATTTCCCTGATCATTTTAAGAAAAAGCAGTCTTACCATGTCAGATCATCCGGCGACAAAGGCTCGGGGTTGTTTTCCTGCCTGTCTATCCTGCCGTCCTTCATATAAAATACGCGATTGGCGATTTTCGCGATAGAAACTTCATGGGTGATGACGATCACCGGACAGTTCAGCTTATGCCCCACTTCAGCCAAGAGTTTGATGATCGCGGCGCTGTTTGTGCTGTCTAACGCGCCGGTCGGTTCGTCGCACAGAAGCAGGCCCGGACGCTTGACGATAGCCCTGGCGATGGATACCCGTTGCTGCTCGCCGCCGGAAAGCTGCGAAGGGAAATGTTTTTCACGGCCCGAAAGCCCAACCATGTCCAACACTTCTTTCGGTTTCATGGCGCTTTTGACGATGCTGGCCGACAAATCCACATTCTCTATGGCCGTCAGCGATGGGATCAGGTTGAAAAACTGAAAAATAAACCCCACGACGTCGCGGCGATAAGCGGCCAACGCGTCTAAGGAATACTTGGTGATGTCTTTGTCGCCGTGCCAGAGCTTACCTTCGCTGGGATGATCCATGCCGCCAAGGATATTGAGCAACGTGCTCTTGCCCGAGCCGGAAGGCCCAAGCACCACGATAAACTCGCCCGGATAGATCGCGAAATCCGCGCCGGACAAAGCCGTGACCCGTAGCCCGCTATTGTCGTAGTAGCGGCTCAGTTGTTCCCCTCGCAATACGGGCGCCGTATCTCTCTTATCGGGCGACGCCTGTTTCCTCCGTTCGTAACATCCGATTACTGCTTCAGGCTGATCACGGTGACCCCGTCTCCGCCTTCGTTGTAGCCGCCCTGCCTGGCGCCGGAGATGAAGGGATGCTTCGACGCCATGTCCCGTATCGCTTTGCGTAGGGCGCCGGTCCCCTTGCCATGGATGATATACGCCTGGGGCAGGCCGGCAAGGTAAGCGTCGTCCAGGTACTTCTCCGCCTCCAGTATGGCTTCATCCACCAGCATGCCCCGCAGGTCAAGCTCAGTGCCGATGGACTTCGCCTTATCCGCGCCGATGGCCCCCGCGCCGGTCTTTTGCGCTTCGCCTCCCCCCGGGGCTTCCTCCGCCAGTTTCTCCAGGTCGCTTAGCTTCACCGTCAGCTTCATGATGCCCGCCTGTACCTGCACCTCCCCCTGGCTATTGGCAGGGGTCAATACCTGCCCTTTTTGCTTCAGCTTCGGCAGATATACCAGGTCGCCGGGTCCGGCGCCCGCCGCGCCCCTACGGCTCGTGACGGAGCCGGATTCAAGCTTATCGTAGAGCTGATCCTCCCGCCCGCGCAGCTCTTCTCTGATCTTGCGGGCCGCCTGCTCGTCGAGCTCTTTATATCCGGCTTTCTGCATATCCCTTATCTGTTTTAACAGGCCTTCGCTGTCCTTCCTGGCTTGGGTGACGATCTCCAGGGCTTCTTCACGGGCTTTCTCAAGGGCCTTCTCCGCCCTATCCCTGGTATCCGATTCTTTTTTCTGTATCCAGGCAAGCATCTCAGCCGCTTCCTCCCGGAGCGAAACCGCTTCCCTTCTCTCTTTCTCTGACAAAATCTGGTTCGTCTCCAAGTCCCTGATAAGGTTGGCTGTCCGCGCCTCTTCCTTGGACTGATACGACTTTGCCCCCTCGACGATCCCGTGGCTGAGGCCCAGGCGTTGGGATATCTCAAAGGCGTTGCTCCGCCCGGGGATGCCCATCATCAGGCGGTAAGTTGGCCGTAGGGTCTCTATGTCGAATTCTACGCTGGCGTTTTCCACCCGTTCATGGCCGGAAGCGAAACTCTTCAGCTCGCTGTAATGGGTCGTCGCCACCAGCTTGGCTTCTTTGCGGAGCAGGTCCTCCACGATAGCCATAGCCAGCGCCGCCCCTTCTGCCGGGTCGGTGCCGGCGCCAAGCTCGTCCAGGAGCACCAGGCTGCCCCGCCGGGCGCTCCGGGTGATGGCGATGATATTCGTCATATGGGAGGAAAACGTGCTCAGGGACTGCTCTATGCTCTGCTCGTCGCCGATATCGGCGAAGACCTGTTGAAATACAGCCATCTCCGTACCTTCCTCCGCCGGTACATGCAGGCCCGACTGGGCCATGAGCGTAAGGAGCCCTATGGTCTTCAGGAGTACTGTTTTGCCGCCTGTATTCGGGCCGGTGACGATGATGGCGTCGAAGTCCTCGCCCAGCCCTACCGTGACCGGCACCACCTTCCCCGGTATCAGGGGATGCCTGGCGGATATCAGCCTAATCCTGCCTTCCCCGTTCATGAGGGGGGCCCCCCAGTCCCTGCCGGCGCTGAGCTTCCCCTTCGCCAGGGCAAAGTCGATTTGCGTAAGGCTTTCCCGGATATCGGCAAGCTCCGCCGCGTTGCCCTTCACCTGCTCGGTAAGAAGCCGGAGTATGCGCATGACTTCGGCCCGCTCCTCGATCTCGCATTGATGGGTCTCATTATTGACCTCCACCACCTGCATAGGCTCGACGAATACCGTCGCCCCGCTGCCGGACTGGTCGTGGACGATGCCGGGCACATACTGGCGGCACTCAAGGCGCACGGGCAGCACATAGCGGTCTCCCCGTATGGAGACGATGGGGTCCTGCAAGTATTTGGCTATATCCGGGTTGCGGATCATGGATTCCAGCTTCTCCCGGGCTTTGCCCTGAAGGGAGCGGAGCTTGGCCCGCAGCCTGGCCAGCTCAGGGGTAGCTTTATCCGCTACCTCGCCCTCGTTGGTGATCTTACGGGCGATCTCGGAAGCCAGCGGCGCCAGGGGATGGAGGCCGTAGGCCATCCCCTTGATCGCGGGAAACGGCAAGTCGGGCGTCTTCAGGAACTCCCGTATCCGGTCGGCAGCCCTCAATGTGTCGAGGATGAGGAGGAAATCCTGGCTGTCGATGATCCCGTCCATAAGCGCCTTTTTCTCCAGCGCCCTCAGGTCATGGACGCCGCCCAGGGTGAAGGAGGGATAAAGCCGCTGCAAGTCCTTAGCCTGGCTTGTTTCATCCAGGGCCTGTTCGATTTCATAAACCGCTTTCATCGGGGTCAGCTCTTCGGCTCTCTCTTTGCCGGTGACCGTAGCCGCCGAATCCCGGAGCATGGCGATCACCGCGGGGAACTCGAGCTTCGCTAAGACTCTTCCATCCATGAATCCCGCACTCCAATCAATGTATCGTCGATGAATTCCAGCAGCGCCGTATAGCTTTGCTTCGCCGACTCCCTGCTCTCCCCGCTCATGTATTTGTTGAATATATTCTCCGCGTCAGGCTTAAGCCAGGCGGAGTACTTCTGCAGCAGCGCGTCGACGGCGTCGCTATGCAATCCGAGCGCCGCGGAGCGGCCCTTCTCTTCCTCGAGTATCTCACGAAATACGGCAAGCCCTTTTCTTTTCAGGTCTTCGGTGAAGTCCGGGCCAAGATTAGGGTCGGCTGCCGCCGCCAGGCCCCTGTCTTCCGCCAGATGGGACATGCCTGCCTTCACCGATTTATCCGGGCTGGACAGTACGCTGTCGATCCCGCAACCCTCGAAGGTCTTGATGATCCTGCTATTGCTCATATCGGAAGCGGATACGCAGTAAAGCGTAGTCCGCCGGTCAATGAGCCATTTTTCGACTTTATCCAGGAAATGGATGCGAGTATCTTTGAGCCGCGCCTCTCCCGCCGGTTCCTCAAAGAAGCTTCGTTCCGCTATGTTATCCGAGGCGATGCTGCCAAGGCGTTTCGCCGCGGCGAAAAAGAGCCTGCCGTATACGGCGCGTTCGCCTTCCAGCGCGCCGAAAGCCGTCACGGGCCATATGGTGAATTCCGGCACTCCGCCCGCTTCCTTCAGCGCCCGCCCGGCGGCGTCCAGAAGGCTCTCCCCGTCGGCGCGCACAGCGGAGGGGAAAGCGAAAGACTTCCTGTCTTCATGGCGGACATACAGCCAGCTGCCCTGGTACCGCGCCGCGACTACCGCCAAGCTCGCTTCATTATGCTCTTCCCTGGGATAATATAACATTTGTACCGCCTCTTTTCAGCAGATGGCCTTTTATGCCTTTATCCTTTATGCTTTATCCAATATCGAGACAATGGCCTCATAATCCCTCCGCGTCCTGAGCAGCTCGTCCGCCAAGGTAAACGCGGTGAGGATAGCGAGGTTTTTCGCCGTCAGGGACGGATAGCGGACTTTCAGGAAATCCAGCTGCTCTTGAAGATAGTCGCTGGTCTTTTTGATTTCTTCCCTTGAGGAATCCCCTTTGACAGTAAAAGTTTCCCCTAAGAATGCGATTTGTATGCGGTCCTGCTCGTCTGGCATACGCCATCCTCCTAAAAATTGCTTAAGATGTATCGAAGTGACGCCGGATTTATGTTTCCGGCAAGGCAAACGACGACTGAAGTAATAATCCAGCGTCAGCGGCCCCGGATCGTACCGCCAAAAGTATCGGCAAGCCCTTTCTCGATCTCCTGATGAAGGGCCTCGATTTCCTCATCATTTAGTGTACGTTCATCGGAGCGCCAGGTCAAGGCGAAAGCCAAACTCTTTTGGTCCGCCCCCACCTGCTCCCCTTCGTATTCGTCAAATAGCCTTACTTCCCGCAGCAGCCCGCCGCCCCCGGCCCTTATCTTGCTTTCGACTTCCGCCGCGGGTACGTCTTTCAGCAGGGCTACGGCAAGATCCCTGGTCAGCTCCGGATACCGGCCCAGGGGGCGATACTCCTTATCCGCCGAACGATCCTGTATAGCCAAGATATCCAGGGAGGCTGCCGTCAGGCGTTGGTCGGCTTCGAAAGCCTGGGCTGCCCTGGGGTCTACTTCGCCGATGAAACCCAGCTCGCGGCCGCCATGCAGTATCCTCGCCGAGCGCCCCGGATGCAGGCCCGGTATGGCGCCGGCATCCCCGGGAGGCGCGTATTCGGCCCCGATTATCCCCGCCGCGTCCAGCACAGTATCTACAGCCCCTTTCATCTCATAGAAATCCAAGGGCGTCTCCCTGCTCAGCCATGACTTCGGCGCGCTGCCGGTGCAGACGAGGCCAAGGGTCCAGCATTCTTCCGGCTGCCCGTGGGGGTCGTCTTCCCGGATACGATAGGTTTTCCCCATTTCAAATAAGCGCAGATCCCGGTTTTGCTGCCGTATATTATATACGGCTCTGTTTATCATGCTGGGTAGAACAGTTGTTCGCATCATCTTTTGCTCTTCGGACAACGGGTTCATCAGCATCACTGCCCGCCGCCAGGGATGCCCCTGGGGCACGCCAAGCTTATCCAGGTTGGCGGGGTTGATGAAGCTGTAGTTCACCACTTCGCGGTAGCCCTGCCCCGTCATCGCCCGGGTCAGCAGGCGGCGCAGCTGATGCCCCGGCAGGCGGTAGCCCTGCGTCGTCTCCCCGGCGGGCATAGTGGCGGGAAGCTTGTCGTAGCCGTACAAGCGGGCGGCTTCTTCCATGTAGTCCTCTTCTATCTGCAGGTCCTTACGCCAGGAAGGCGCTTCCAGAAGCCAGGAGCCCTCATCCTCCCGGAGAACCTTGATCTGCAGGCTTTGCCAGATCGCTGCCGCTTCCCCCCGGCTTATCTCTATCCCCAGTACACGGTTGATTTTCTCAAGGCTCACCCGGGCGGCGGGCAGGGCCGCCGGATTCGGATAGACGTCGATATGGCCTTCCACGCCTTCGCCCGCCCCGCAGGCCTCGATGAGCTCCACCGCCCTGTCTATGCCTTCCAAGGCTGCCGTTATGTCTACTTCCTTCTCGAAACGCTGAGACGCTTCCGAGCGCAGCCCCAGCTTCTGGCTTGCCCTTCTCAGGCGCTGGCCGTTCCAGCAGGCGGCTTCGATGAGGATGTTTACCGTCGTATCCGTTACTTCCGTCCGCATCCCGCCCATCACGCCGGCTACCGCCACCGGCCCGTCGCCGTCGGCCACCAGGGTCATGGTATCGTCCAGGGCTCTTTCCTGGCCGTCCAGGGTCTCTATGGTTTCCCCCGGCCTGGCGCGGCGTATGCGGAGGCCGCCCCCGGCAAGCTTGTCGAAATCGAAAAAGTGCAGGGGCCGGTTCATCTCCAGCATCACAAGGTTGGAGACGTCTACCACATTATTGATGGAGCGCATGCCCATAGCCATCAGCCGCTGCCTCATCCATTGGGGCGACGGACCGACCTTGACGTCCTTTACCAGCCGGGCGCCAAAGCGGTAGCACAGCTCGTCCCCTTCCTCCACTTCGCAGGCGGCCAGGCGGGCGCATTCCCCTCCCGGCGCCGAGGGCGCGGCGGCGGGCAAGGTGAGCTTCGCGCCGGTGAGGGCCGACATCTCCCTTGCTACATTGACCATTCCCATGCAATCCGCGCGGTTTGGGGTCAGCCCCAGCTCCAGCACTACGTCGTCCAAGCCGAGAAAGGCGATGATGGGCAACCCCGGCGCCGTGTCCGGCGGCAAGGGATACAACCCTTCCTTCTCCTCGGGGGTAAGCTTGCTTATGTCCAGCCCTATCTCGTCCGCGCCGCACATCATACCTTCGGAAAGCACCCCCCGCAGCTCCGTGAGTGTGATTTCCGGGTGGCTTTCCGTGGGCAGCTTGGCCCCCGCCAGGGCTACCGGCACGCACTGCCCGGGTTTCACGTTCGGCGCGCCGGTCACGATCGTATAGGGCTTGTCCCCGCCGGCGTCCACCGTCGTCACCACCAGCTTATCCGCGTGAGGGTGGGGCTCCACGGTGAGGATGCGCCCGGTAAATACATTTTCTACGCCTTTATCCAAGTATTCCACGCTTTCGACTTCCAGCCCCGCCCGGGTCAGGACTGCCGCGCCTTCTTCCGGCGTCATGTCGATAGCGACCAGTTCTTTGAGCCATTTCCAGGATACTCTCATTTCCTTTTCCCTCCGATACGAATGAACACTTTAAAACTGCTTCAGGAAACGCAGGTCGTTTTCGAAAAACAGCCTCAGGTCGTCTACGCCGTACTTCAGCATGGCGAGGCGGTCGACCCCCATCCCGAAAGCGAAACCGGTGACCTTGCCCGGGTCGTAGCCGCCTATGCGCAGGACGTTGGGATGGACCATGCCTGAGCCTAATATTTCCATCCAGCCCGTGCCTTTGCAAGTCCGGCAGCCCTTACCGCCGCACATCACGCAGCGGCAATCCACTTCGGCGCTGGGTTCGGTGAAGGGGAAGTAGCTTGGCCGCAGCCTGATTTCCTGGTCTTCCCCGAAAAATCTCCGGACGAAAGCAAGGAGTATGCCCTTCAGGTCGGAGAAACGCACCCCCTCGTCTATCATCAGGCCTTCCACCTGGTGAAACATGGGGGAATGGGTGGCGTCGTCGTCCCGGCGGTAGACCTTGCCCGGGACGATCACTTTCACCGGCAGTCGGGGACGCATCTTCTCCATGACCCTGGTCTGGGTCGGGGAAGTGTGGGTGCGCAGCAGTATCTCGCTATTGATATAGTACGTATCCTGCATATCCCTGGCGGGATGGTTTTTCGGCATATTCATCGCTTCGAAGTTGTAGTGGTCCGTCTCGATCTCAAACCCTTCTTCCACGCCGAAACCCATGCTGATAAAGATATCTTCGATCTCATCCATGGTTTGGTATAGGGGATGCCTGCTCCCCGGGGGTCGGTCACGCCCGGGCAGGGTCACGTCTATCCTCTCCTGGCGGAACTGTATCTCGTAGGCTTTCTCCTGCAGACGCGCCGCGGCGGCGGTCAGGGCTTCTTCCAATCTGTCCCTGACCTCGTTGGCCAGCTGGCCTAATGCCGGGCGCTCGTCCGCGGCCAGGTTTCCCATATTTCTCAGGATGCGGGTCAGCTCGCCTTTTTTGCCGATGTACTGCAGCCTTAGCTTCATCAGCTCGTCCAGCAGCCCGGTCCCGGCGATCTCCGCCAGGGCTTTTTCCCTCATCCCCCGTAATTCGTCTTTGATTTGCTCTATCCCTTGTTTTTTATCCTGTTCTGCCATGAGACTCTCCTTCTTGTCAACTTTTCTCCGGTATATATACGTCGAGCACGGCGGGCCTGCCCCCGCGCACTGCTTCCAAGGCCTCCTCCAGGGCGGGCCTCACTTCCCCGGGTTTCGTCACGGTACGCCCGTAGGCGCCCGCCCCCCGGGCTATCATGGCGTAGTCGGGTCTGAAGTTTGTGCCCGTCTCCGCGATGAATCCTTCGCTGGGCGGCGCTTCCCGCCGAAACTCCGGATGGATATCCCGTATAGCGCCGTAGCCGTCATTATTGCAGATGATCGTTAGGAAAGGGAAGCCGTAGTTGGCGGCCGTCCAGTAGGTGGATGTGGGGCAGCCCCAGACGAAACCGCCGTCCGTCATGGCGGTCACCACGAGCTTGCCCGGCGCGGCGGACGCCGCCCCCAGCGCCGCCCCCGTGGCCCAGCCGATCATCCCCGAGGGGCAGCCAAACCAGGTGCCCGGCTTCGTCCGCAGTATCTGCTCCGTCACCGAGGCGCAGTGCCCCAGGGTATGGTTGACGAAGATGGCGTCTTCGCCGATGAGCTGGTTCACGCAGTGAAAGAGATAATCCGGGGAGATGGGGTCCCGGGCGGATAAGCCCGCGGCTGCCTCAACCCAGCCCTTACGCGCGCCTTCGTTCGCGGCGGCGACGCGGCGGAAGCGTTCATCCAGCTCGGCTTTTTTCTCCGGGGTGATCTTATCCTTCAGTATCCGCGTCAAAGCGGGGATGGCTTCCCGGGCGTCCGCTTTCATAAAGATATCGGCGCCTCGCCTCCACAGCGCCCGGCCCGAGGTGAGGGGGTCCACGTCGATGTGGAGTATCTTCGCCTCCGCCTTAGGCATAGGCGCGCTGCTCACGTAGGGCATGGCGTAGTCGATCACCAGTATGGCGTCGGCGTCGCCGTAGCCGGCGTCTTCCTTACGGCTGCCGCCTATCTGCTCGATGCCCAGGCACAGGGGGTGGCCGCTGGGGAAGTTCATCCAGCTGTATCCGGTGAGGGTCATGGCGCAAAGCGTCTCCGCCAGGCTGACCAGCTTCTCTACGTTTTCCGGGTAACGCCCCGCGTTGCCGGATACCAGCATGGGGTTTTTTGCCGCAAGGAGGATATCCGCCATCTTTTCCAGCGTCTCACGGTCTGGAGCCGGCAAAGACTGCGGCGGTAAGATGGGCGGCAGGGCTTCGGGCTTGTCGATCTCCCCCTTCATGTAAGGCATGGGGAAGCTCAGGTACACCGGCCCCGTGGGTTCCGTGCGGGCGACGCGTAAGGCTTCGTTAAAGGCTTCATGGAAGTCCTCGTCCCCCTTCAGGCAGCGGTCATACTTCACACTGCCCCGCAGGATGCCCCCCTGGTCATATGGCTTGCCGTCCCAGGCGGTACGGCTCCCCTCGCTGGGCTGGTATCCCGCCAGGATCAGGGCCGGCACCCGCCCCCAGTGCAGGTTCTGCATGTTGCCGCCCAGCTGCAGCGTGCCCAGCTCCGAGTGGACCATGATCACCTGGGGTTTGCCGGTGACCATATAGTGGCCGTAGGCCGCCGAAGCCGCCACTGATTCATCCAGGCACAGCACCAGCTGGGGCGCCTTTCTGCCCTCCACCCTCGCCAGGGCTACGTCGGACTGGACGTCCACCACGTCGCCTCCCGAGTTGATGAATATTTTATCCACGCCATGGGCGTTAAGTATATCGATGAAGGCTTCTCCCCTTCTGTATTTCACCATATTCATGCTCCTTTCATGCTGCGTCTCTTATCAGGGCGCCAGGATGACGGTCTTGCCGTCCCAGAGGCGGTGGGCTTCGCAGAGCCGGGAAAACATCTTCTCCTGGTTTTCCAGGACTTCCACGCATTCGAAGTACCCCGCGCCGGCTTCGGCCCGCGTCTTCTCGATATCCCCGACGCTTTTTGGCCCGATATACCGTATCCTTGTGCCGCCGGGAAGGTTGTCCGTGAACACGTCCACGAAACCCCGGCTGTAGTAAAACTCCAGCGTCCTGTCGTAGTCCTCCGTAGCCACGGTTATGCCATAGTGGTGCAGCCCGTAACCGCAGCGGTCGATAAACTCTTTATACACGGAAGGGGTGTCGTCATGCTGCTGGATAAGCTCCACCACCACATGGCCCGTATACGCCTGGGCCAAGGTCAGCTCCGGCATGTCGGTCTTCCCCCTGTACCAGCCGTCCGGCGCCCTGAAGCCCCTGGAGCAGGAAAAAGGCCCGACCCCCAACTGTTCGGCATAAAACTTCATCGCCGCGTCTACGTCCGGCACTACATAACCCAGCTGAAAAATCTCCCCGCTGGCAAACCCTCCGAATGAAAACGACTTAGCCATATGAATGAGCCTCCTTTATCATGCGCCTCAGCGCAAGCCTATAGAATCACGATGGTTATCCCGTTGTTGTGCCGCTCGATATCGCTGTCCCGCCGCAAATCGTCGCAGAGGAGGAAAGCCTTCTGTGTGGATTCGTCAAATATGGAGAAGTCCTCCCCCGTGATGAAGTCCCGTATCAGCTTGCGCTTCTTCTGGTCTTCCAGATATTTCCTCGCCTCGGTCCGTATGGAACCGCCTTTGCCCGACGAGCCGTAGCCGTGGACAAACTTGATGGCGGATATGCCCAGGGAGCCGGCGTTGCGGATGTTGAAAGTGATACGCTTGATGGCGTCGCTCACGGTAGGCATATCGGATTTGATGTTGATTTCCCTTAGGGTTCCGGCCACTCTCGCTAACTCCCCCGTCGGATATTTTTTTCTATTATACACCATCGAAATACAATTATATGATAAAATACTTGTAATTTAAACAAAAAGGAGCACACGAAGTATGCACGAACACTCTTCCGGCGTATCGGGGCGTCCGGTTTTCCCACAGCGGGCGGTGGTCACCGCCGGTATGCCCTACGGAAATAAATCCCTCCATATGGGCCACGTAGGCGGCTGTATCGCCCACGCGGATATATTTGCCAGGTTCCTCCGGGACCGGATAGGCCCCGGCAACGTCCTTTTCGTCTCCGGCACCGACTGCTACGGCTCCCCCATCATGGAAGGCTACCGCAAAGCCCTTGAGGAAGGCTTCAGCGGGACGATATACGACTACGTGACCGCAAACCACCTGGATCAGAAGGAAGTCCTGGAGAGGTATGAGATATCCCCCAACCTCTATGGCGCCTCCGCCCTGGGCGAAGCGGGACATATACACAACGAAGTCTCCGCCTGGGTCTTTGATACCCTTTATGCTAACGGCTGGCTGGAGAAGCTGGATGTGGCGCAGTTCTACGACGACGAGCGGGAAGTCTTCCTCAACGGGCGCCAGGTCGTGGGGAAATGCCCCTTCGAGGGCTGCCAGTCGGAGAAAGGTTACGCCGACGAATGCGACCTGGGCCATCAGTACATGCCCTCAGAGCTCATCGACCCCGTCAGCACCCTTTCCGGCAAGAAGCCCTCCCTCCGCAACGTCTCCAACTGGTACTTCCCCCTGGAGGAATGGATGGGCCTGCTTCAGGAGCGCGTCGCTTATCTTGTGGCAAATACCAATACGCGCAAGACGCAAATCGAGACGATCAATGAATTCCTGAAGAAGCCCTGCATATACGTGCAGCGTAAATTCATCGAGGAGTCGGCGGGGCTGGCGGAGGGCTTCCCGAGCTGCGAGACCGTCGACGACCCGAAGAAGTCTTCCGTCAACTATATCTTTGACAGCCTCGCTCTCCGTGACCAGGCTTTGCAGGTCCTGAATAACGCCGGCGTCCGGTTCCGCACGGGCAAGACCCTCGTGCCCTTCCGCTTGTCCGGCAACATCGACTGGGGCGTGCCCGTACCCGCCAGGGAAGGCATGGACAGCCTCACTTTCTGGGTCTGGCCCGAGTCTTTGTGGGCGCCTATATCCTTTACCATCGCCTGCCTGCGGCAGCAGGGCAAAGACGCCGAAGAAGCGCGCCTCTGGTGGTCTGACCCCGAGGCGAAGGTCTACCAGTTCATCGGGCAGGACAATATCTATTTTTACTCCGTGGCGGAAATGGCCCTTTTCGTCGCCCTTGGCTGTAAGAAAGGGGAGAAGCCGGACATGTCCCGGGTCATCCTGCCCCATATCATCTCCAACCACCATTTGCAGTATATGGATAAGAAAGCCAGCAGCAGCTCGGAGCTGAAGCCGCCTATGGCAGACGAGCTTCTGGAGCACTACACCCCCGAGCAGTTGCGCATGCACTTCTTCAGCCTGGGCCTGGCGAGCAAAAGCTCAAGCTTCAAGCCGAACGTGTATATGCCTGATGAATCCCGGCTCTCCGCCGACAACGTCCTCACGCAGGGCAACCTGCTGACCAACGTGTACAACCGGATCATCCGCTCCTGCCTGTTTACTTTACAGACCAGGTTTAGCGGGTCCCTTCCCCTACGAAGCCTCTCTCAAGAGATGCGGGAAGCTTCGGAGAAGGCTGTGCTGGACTATGAGCGTTGCATGTATAACCATGAGTTCCATCAGGTCTTCAACGTACTGGACAGCTATATCCGGAATGTCAATAAATATTGGGCTAAGTACATGAAGCAGGCGGAAAGCGGGCAAGACGAAGATCTCGCGGCCCAGGTACTCTACGACGCCATGTGCTGCCTGCGGACCATCGCCACCCTGGTGCATCCCCTGGCGCCCTCGTCCTGCGAGGCTATCCGGGAGTTTTTCGGCTTTAGCGAAAGCGTCTGGGACTGGGTCAACATCTTTGAGCCTGTGGAGTTTTTCCTGGGGGAGAACCATGTCTTCCGGCAAATCGAGGCCCATACCGACTTCTTCAGGAAGCTCGACTACCAGTACGAATAAGGATGTCGGTTCAGAGGCTGAGAGTGGTCAGGGCGCGCCTATTTGCGACGATGGTTCACAGCTTCGGCCAGATAAAGCAATCGTTCGACGTAAATCCTACCGACTACAACACGACGTCCTTGTCGTGATTCCGTCTGGCGCGACATCGTGTCACGCCTACGGATTTACCTAGTATGCGATTTCTTATCTGGCAGACGAAGCTGCTCAATCCATCGCTCGCAAACAGACACGCCCTGACCACTCTCAGCCTCTGAACCGACACAAATAATGATAGCAAAGGAGAATCATGATCATGACGTTACTTAACAAAAGCAGCTTGCTGGACGCCGCCGCCCGGTTTACCGAAGCATCCGCTATCAACCGCGTCGCCGAAGACGTGGCCCTGCGCCCCGACCTGGCAGGCTTGCGTATGTACGAAGCACCCATCTTGGGCATAGCCGACGCCGCAGACCCCTGCTTTGGGAGCCTGCAGGCCCCCGAGGCCATCGGGCCCCACTTCATCCTCCCCGAGGATTGGCTTCCCGGCGCCCGATCCGTCGTCTCCTTCTTCTCGCCTTTCACCGACGAGGTGGTAGCAGCCAATGAGCAGGATCCTGCCGAAGTCCCCGCTGAGTGGCTCCACGCCCGCATCGAGGGGCAGAACTTCATCAACGCGCTGACCGTACATCTCCGGGAGCTCATCGAAGGGGAAGGCTACGCCTGCGCCGTCCCGCCCATGGACAAGCGCTTCTGGGGCAACGGAAAGCCCGCAAGCCGCCGGGAAGACGGCACTGCCGTCCCCGGTTATACTAGCAACTGGTCGGAGCGCCATGTGGCTTACGTATGCGGGCTGGGCACCTTCGGGCTTTCCCGGGGCCTCATCACTGCCAAAGGCATGGCCGGTCGTTTCGGCAGCATCGTGACCGCTATGCCTCTCGAAGGGGACGCGCGCCCTTATACGCGGTATGACGAATACTGCACCCGCTGCGGTAAGTGCGCCGCCAACTGCCCCGCGAAAGCCATCACGCTGCAGGACGGCAAGAATCAGGACGCCTGCGCCGCTTTCTGCGACCAGGTCAGGGCAAAGAACGCGCCCCGCTACGGCTGCGGTAAGTGCAGCGTGGCTGTCCCCTGCGCCCGCGCCATCCCCCGCTGACAAGCCGCATAAACGATTATTTACACCCTCTTTTGTATTTGTTGTTTTAATAAATGTACTCCCGAAAAAATCCCAATAAATACGATAAACACTTCCAGTCTGCCGAGTATCATACCAACCATTAAGATAAACAACGAACCTACCGATGCGCCCGCGTTTGTCAATCCATTGGAAATCCCTACCGTGCCAAACGCGGACGCAAACTCAAACATTGCATCGAACAGCGGGCATCCGGCGGTCAATGTGAGTAATAACGTCCCTGCAATAAAGACACCCATATAGCAAGCAACGAATCCAACGGTATCTTTTATAAGGGCGTTATCAATAGGCATTTTACCTTGCGCCCGGTAATAGACTGGCGCGGTTATACGCCGCGCCGGGGATAGTCTGCTTCTT
>WRIW01000038.1 GCA_009782505.1 Clostridiales bacterium | reverse complement strand
CCTTCCCAGCCCTTCAGCTGCATATCGGTAAGAGCGCCGGGCTCCGGGAACTCGACTTCGCAGTTGACCCCGACCTGCTTCAACATATCCTGGATGATGATGATCTGATCCTGGTAGCGCGGATCGGAGGTCATCTTAGTATTGAATCCGTTGGGGTAACCCGCGTCCGCCAGCATTTGCTTCGCCAGCTCAGGATCGTAGGAGGCCTGCTCCAGGTAAGGGTGATCTTCTCCCAGGTAGCCGGCAAAACCTTCGCCGGTCATCTGCCGTGAAGGCTTCCAGATACCGAAGCCTTTGGCGTCGCAGATCTGCTGACGGTCTATGGCGTGGGAGACGGCAGTACGCACCCTGATGTCATAGAATGGATTATTTTCAGCGTCCATACTATTGGGGCAGAGGACGAACGAGCCTGTACTATTCATGATAGAGTAGTCAAAATCCACCTGAGCTTCCATCAGGCCCCAGACCTGCTCCGGGTTGCTGCTCTGGAAGAAGTCGATGGCGTCTGAACCGTTTGACATGAGAGTGGCGCTTTGCACCAATACGTCGGTGATGCAATGGTATTCCACAGTATCGAGGAAAGGCAGACCCTCGTTCCAATAATCGTCGCGCCTTTCCCAGATCAAGCTGGATCCCCGGTTATACTCCTTAAGCTTAAAAGGCCCGCTGCCAACCGGATGCTCTTGGGCGTATTCTTTACCGTTTTTCAAGTAGTTTTCCATGGAGACCATGGCGTAGGATTTGGAGCCGAAGTGCTCGATGAGTACGTTCTGCCAATTACGGTAAGTGATCTCGACGGTGTACTCGTCCAGGATCTTAACGTCTTCATAGAACATATCCTCGTTGCCCCTGCCGTCGTCTTCCCATGCTTTAAAAGACCATTTAAGGACTTCGGCGTCAAAGTGAGACCCGTCAGAGAACCATACGTCGTCCCTCAGGTGGAAGGTGATGGTCTGCTTATTCATGTCGATGTCCCAGCTTGTGGCCAGCCAGGGCTCATACCGGCCGCCGTTCTTCATATTGTGCAGGCTCTCCGCCCACACACAGTTGTAGTTCCGGGCGACGATAGCCTGCCAGGGTAAGCCAATGGGTATATTGAAGTCTCCGGTGTCAATCAACCTGACTGTGCCGCCGTATTTACCGGTATCGACTTCCGGGACGACGGTCTCGCCTGTGGGCGCCGTAGTGTCCGGAGTAGCCGGCATGTGTACTTCCGGGGCGGTGACCGGTTGGGAAGGAGGCGGGGTACTGCTGCTACTGCTGCTTCCACACGCAGCGAGGGATAACGCGAGAACGAGCGCCGCCAACACAAAAATCGTTTTCTTCATTTACAACCCTCCAAATTTAGTGTTGAGTTCCGTGAATTAATGACAGTATAGCATACGTCGAGCCGCAATGGTATAATAACAAATAAAAAAGAAAAAGGAGCGGATCAACTTGAGCATTACTAACGGGCAAGTACCAGACTATACGGCGTCGGACGCCCTCAACGACGCTTTAGTAAACGCCGGCGTCACCCATGTCTTCCTGAACTCCGGCACCGACTACCCGCCCATCATCGAGAGCTGGGCGAAGTATGAGGCGCTGGGGAAGAAGAAACCCGAGGTCATCATCAGCCCCCAGGAGACGGTAGCCATCAGCGCGGCTCAGGGTTTCGCTCAGGCCACTGGGCAGACCCAGGCGGTATTCATCCATGTGGACGTGGGTACGCAGAATCTCGGCGGCGCGCTCCATAACGCTTACCGGTGCAGGGTGCCTGTATTCATCCTGGCGGGGCTTTCCCCGTACACCATAGAAGGGGAGATCAAAGGCGGGCGCGACTCTTACATCCAGTTCATCCAGAACGCCGCCGACCAGGGCGGCATCGTACGGGGCTATACTAAGCTGAATACCGAGCTGAAAAGCGGGAAAAACATACAGCAGATGACGTATAGAGCGCTCCAGGTGGCGGGAAGCGAGCCCAGGGGCCCGGTGTACCTCATGGCAGCCAGAGACGTGCTGGAAGAAGACGGGATCGACGTGGGCGCCGACATGAAGAAATGGGCGCCCATCGCGCCCATGGGCCTGGATAACGAATCTGTCGAGGTACTCACGGACGCCCTGGTCAACGCGAAAAATCCCTTGATCATCACCTCTTACCTGGGCAGAAATACGCAAAGCGTGGGCGAGCTGGTCAAGCTATGCGATAGGCTGGCGGTACCGGTGACGGAAATGGTACCCCCCTATATGAACTTCCCCACAGACCACCCCATGCATCTCGGCTCCATGGCCCATCCCCTGCTCAAAGAGGCCGACCTTGTCCTCTCCATCGACTGCGACCTGCCCTGGACCCCCGCTATGACCAAACCCCGGGAAGACTGCAGAGTGTTCTGCATCGACGTGGATCCCATCAAGGAGGACATCCCGGTCTGGTACATCCCCTCCGAGAGGTTCATGCGGGCGGACTCCTATACAGCCCTGAAGCAGATCAATACCAGGCTGGAGCAGAGCGGGGCGACTCCCGATCCGGCTGTAGTATCCGCCCGGCGGGAAAAGCTGGGCAAGATGAAAGCGGAGATGGAGGAGCAGAGAAAAGCTCAGGGTAAGCAGCAGGCGGAGATGACCGCCGGGTATGTATCGGCCTGCATAAGGGAGATCGCCAACGAGGATACTATCATCCTCAATGAAGCCCTTTCCGGAGCGGGTACGGTCACGAGTCAGATACCCCGGACGAAGCCAGGCACCCTCTTTGGCTGCGGCGGGAGCTCTCTGGGCTGGTTTGGCGGGGCGGCCATAGGCGTCAAGCTGGCTAATCCGGACAAAGACGTCATCGCCACCGCGGGCGACGGCGTATATATCTTCTCCTGCCCCACGGCGGTCTACTGGATGGCCCGCAGGTACAAAACGCCCTTCCTGACGGTCATCTACAATAATCAGGGCTGGAACGCCCCGAAGATGATCACGAGAGGCCAGCATCCGGACGGGTATGCCGCCCGGGACAACAAGTACTGGGCCAGCTTTGAGCAGCCGGCCAGGCTGGATCTGGTAGCCGAAGCCGCCGGGGGCGCTTTTGCCAGAACCGTAGAGAAGCCGGAAGACCTGCCCGCCGCCCTGCGGGAAGGCATGGACGCCGTCCACAAAGGGATCCCGGCGGTGATCAACGTGATCCTCCCGGCGGTGTGATTAAGGAAAGGATAAGCCGATGAGTAAAATCAATGTACCCATGGATCAGTTGTATAAAATCGCTGTGAAGTTATTCATGGGAATGGGTTACGGCGAGAAAGAAGCCGCTTACGGCGCCGGGACTCTGGTGGAGACGGACCGCAGGGGCATAGACACCCACGGCATGGCGCGTCTGGCATTCTACTACCGGAGCGTAATGGCGGAGGGCAGGGTCAATAAGGACGCGAAGCTAAAGGTGTTGCGGGACGAGCCGCCCTACCTGATGGTGGACGCGGATCACGGCCTCGGAGTCGTGATGGCGCCCCAGGCGGTGGAGCTTGCCATCGCCCGCGCTAAGGAGAACGGCTGCTGCGTAATGGGCGTGCAGAATAGCAACCACTTCGCCGCCTCCGGCTACTATACGGCGAAGTGCGTCAACGAAGGCTTCATCGCCTTAGTCTGCTCCAACTCCCCGGGCATCATCGCCCCCACAGGCGGTACGGGCAAGCTCCTGGGCAACAGCCCCTGGTCCCTGGGGGTACCCGGCGGCAACCGTCATCCCTGGCCGGTGATGTTCGACATGGCCACCAGCGAGGTAGCCCTGGGCAAATTTGAAACCGCCATCCGGGAAGGCAAGGAGGTTCCCCTGGGCTGGGGCGTAGACAAAGACGGCGCTCAGTCCGCCGACCCCCACGCCATCCTTAGGGGCGGCAGCCTGCTTCCCTTCGGCGGGGTCAAGGGATACTGCATCACCGTGCTGGTAGAGATACTCAGCTCCATGCTCACCATGGCGTCTTACGGCAATGGCAAGAACATGGGCGGCGGCGTGGACAATACCAGCCACTTCGCGCTGCTCCTGGATCCGGCCCGCTTCGGCGACCTGGAGACGTATAAGAACGGTATCGACGTCTATGTGGATACCATTAAAAATACACCCCTGGCCGCAGGGGCGCAAGAGATCATCGTACCGGGCGAGATCGAAGCCCGCTCCATCCAATACCGCACGGCAAACGGGTTGGAGCTGGACGAGACAGTGGCGGTCACCATAGCGGACGCGGCGAAGCAAATGGGGTTGCTGGCGGAAGAGCAGGGCTTCGAGGCCATGCTGGCCTGGTAAACACAAACGCCGACGAATGGGTAGCGTATTGTACTAGATATAACCGGCTTCTTTCGCGTCAAAGAGAAGGCGGTCTCTGAAATCAGGATGAGCGACGGCAATCAGATTCAAAGCCTTTTCCCGCGCGCTGCGGTTTTCCAGCTCCGCCACGCCGTATTCGGTGACGATATACTGGACGTCGTTTCTGGGACAGGTCACGGCGGAACCGGCGTCCAGGGACAAGACTATCTTGGAAATCGGATCGCGACCTTCTTTCTCATTGACAGAATGCATAGCGATGAATGATTTCCCGCCCTCCGCTTTCCTGGCGCCGCGTACGAAATCCAGCTGTCCGCCCGATCCCCCGGAGATATTATATCCCAGGCTTTCCGAGCATACCTGTCCTCTCAGGTCGACGCTCATGCACGCGTTGATGGATATCATGTCCTTATTCTGCGCGATGGTGGCTGGATCATTGACCCATCCAAGCCTTTTCATGAAAACATCTTTATTTTTATTCACAAACTGATAAGTCTCCTGATTGCCCTGTACTATACCCGTCACCGCGACGCCGGGGTACAGGGTTTTTCTTGAATTGTTTACCACGCCGCTCTTCATGAGCATAGTCATCGTATTGGAAAACAATTCCGTATGAATACCTAAATCCTTATGATCTTTGAGAAAATTACTCACGGCGCCGGGGACGCCGCCGATGCCCAGCTGGATCGTGGCGCCATCGGGTATCCTCTCAATGATATGGCTCGCTATCCTCTGATCGATCTCCGAAGGCGCTGGGCTCCCAAATTCTGTGATGGGTATATCGCCTTCGCATAGCGCCGTCACCTCACTGATGTGGACTTTATAGTAGTCCGAGTAAAGGGCGGGCATGCACTCATTCACTTGCAGGATCGCCTTTGCTCCCGCGTCTACAGCCGAGCGTCCGAAGGGATGGTAGCCCAAGGCAAAGTAGCCTTCTTCATCCATGGGCGCGACATTTGCCAATAGATAATCCGGCTTGATGTAGCGCTCGGAAAGATCTTCAAATTGACTGAAATGAGCGGTCAGGTGGTCGACGGTTCTCCCTTTTCTGATTGCCCGCGATTCCCATCCGGAGATGAATCCGACGCCATAGGATATATGGCCTTCCGCTTCCATATCCAGAAGGCAATCGACGGACTCGGCTTTCATCAGCCCCAACATGGAGTATACGTACAAGTTGTGGAATCTGTGCCGCTGTTCCTTTAGGGCAGTCAAAAGCAGCGTCGGCTCGCCGCCGGTCTGCATTTTGCTGTTATCTTCGATCAGCGATACCGCGTCCTGGGGCGAAAGCTTTTTTTCATCGTACATTGTCCTGTAATCCATGATCGCACTCCAATCCTCTCCGTATGAAAAAGAACTCGACCCCGGAGCGCGTATAAGTATATCCGGGGTCGAGTTTGCCAGTCTTCTCGGTCAGCGAAAGAATTCCTATTTCTTGATGTACTGCTTAAATAAGCGGGTATAGGGCGGCTTGATATTCATGATCTTGCAGGCGTTACCGCCCAGGATCAGATTCAGGTCGTCCTGGGGGATGTTGAGCCGGCCAAGCTCGCGCAGGGACCATCCATAGATGTCGATCTGATGAGCCGGAAGGCCGACATTGATGTTTTGGTCGCAAAAAGTCTCGGGGACAAAGCCCGGCATCCAACTCTGCGGTATAGAAGAGCCCCAGTCCGTGCCCCAGATCAGCCTCTCGACGCCTATATTCGGATCCTGAAGAGGTTTCGCGTACAGCTCCGCCCACCACTGGCCTGTCTCGAGATAGACATTGTGATGGCTGCGGGCGACGAGCAGGCACTGCTCATAGAGATCCGTCCGGTAGCCGCTCCCTTCGATACCGGCATGCTCGATGATGATGGGTACGTCGGGATAAGCAGCCGCGACCTGCCCGCAAAGGGCCACATTAGAACGGTCATTGTCCGTGCGCCCCCGGCCGCCGCCGCCGGCGCCGCCATAACCGGTGCATGCGCCGCAGTGATAGGTAGCGACGACTTTGTACTTCCTGCAGAGCTCCATCACCCTGCATATCTCTTCAAATCTCTCGTTCCAGGCAGGCGGCGTCTTCATATCGCCGGGCATGCCTTCGCCGATACCGACATACAATCCCGTATCCAGTTCCCGTTCGATTTCATCCAGCGCGGCGTCGATAGTCCAGGCAGCTTCGCCCGAGTTGTGTTTCTGGTAAGTATGCACTTCCTTCACGAAAGCGGCGATGCGGTTTGGGTATTTCTTTAGGATATCTTTGTCGATCTCATTGGTCATACCAAAGGCCGGCATGATCACCGCTACATCCACGCCATACTTGTCCATATGCCACAGAAGCCTGTCTGAGTTGTCATAAGCCTCGATGTGATGCATGTCTTTCCCCAGATCGGCGTATTCGGTGGATTTGTTGCTCTTCGAGACGCCGGTGGCGTGCCTCTGCGCGTGGACGTGGGTGTCTACCATGAAAATCCCTCTTGCTACCATTTTTTTCCCCTCGCTTTCATTAACATATCAGCAATATCAATCAACACAAGAATATCATCAGTCCAAAAAAAGTACAATTCAAGTTTTTCCCGCGATATTCCATAGCGGCATAACAAAAGCAAGAAAGAAATTGACGGAATCGGGATAATCCGTATAATGGACTTAAACCGATTAATCATCAGGCGGGAACACCTATGAATATCAACTGGTTTCGGGCCTTTTTGGTGGTGAAGGAATATTTAAATCTGTCAAAAGCCGCAGATTCATTATTCATGTCCCAATCCTCGCTATCAAAGCAGATCAAGTCTTTGGAATCCGCGTTGAACCTGCGCTTATTTCAACGCGGCAACCGCGGCCTGTCCATCACGCCGGAAGGGGAAACCCTGATCCCCTACGCGGAAATGATCATGCACTACTATAACTCCATGTGCGTGGCTTTTGAGAAGTACAACGGGCAAGCTCACAAAACCTTGCGGTTAGCCGCTTTTCCGGTCATGCACCTATATGGTTTCCTTGAAGCCTTTCATGATTTTAAATCCTTGAATCCGGACATGGAGATCGACATACTGGAAATGGAGATCGAGACGGCGATCCAATCCCTGGATATGTCCGGCTCCGACCTTGCGATCCTGCGGACGAGATTCCTTCAGCACCCGGAGAACTATACGATTTATCCCTTATTTGAAGACGAGTACGTGCTTCTCTGCCACAGTAGCCACCCCTTCGCCCAGATGAAAGAAGTTCCATTTAGCGAAGCGATTCTTGAAGACCTCGTGTTGACTAAACACGGGATCAACGAGTATAGAGAACTCATCGCTTCTTTCGGCGTCAGTGTGGACAAATGGAAGCCGAAGCATTCCAGTATATCGGTGTTTTCCGTGCAGAGCTTCGTCTCTCAGGGCATAGGCGTTTCCATCGTCGGCGGGGAACTGGCCAAGCTTCTGACCGTCGCCGCGCCGCTGACGAGAGTGCCCTTTATCGAGCATCCGGCATGTCCCTTGGGAATCGTATTAAGTAAACGGTCCGGCGTCAGCCCGTCCTGCCAAAGGCTCATCGATTTTCTCATCGAACGTTTTACGAACTACATCCCGGAGAGTTGTATTCGCGTGTAGAACAAGTCGCTGTTGTTATTTCACTACGCACAGTTAGAAGGAGGGGATACTCATGAAGAAAACCATCGTGTTGTTGCTCACGTTATCCATGCTACTCTGCCTTGTCGCCTGCGGCTCAAGCGGGAATCAGGGCGGAGGTTCGACCACGCCGCCGGCTACCACGCCGGGTACGACGACGCCTTCGACGCCTTCGACGACTACGCCGGCTGCGCCGGAAGGGCCGCCCACCGGTCCCGAAGGGCAGGAGTACGGCGGCATACTGAAGATCGCGTCCACCGCGTCCTACAACGAGCCCTTTGGCGTCCCCTGGCTGTTTATATCCTTCAATCGGCCTTTTGCCGCTTTCGGCGAAGCCCTGCTGCTGGAGTCCACCTTCGGGGATATCGTGCCCTTCCTGGCCGAGTCCTGGGAGCCGGATTGGGAAAACGCCGAGGTGCGCTTTAAGCTCCGGGAGGACGTCACCTTTACGGACGGCACGAAGTTTAACGCCGAGTCGGCGGCGTGGAACATGAATAAATGGCGGGACGAAGGTCTGCTGGATCCCGCCGTGCTCAATACCGAGATCAGGGGCGAATACGAGATCACCACCCACTTGAGCTGGTACTCCAACTGGGTTCCCAATACATTCGCCTCCCGCCTGTACTGCTTCGTCTCGCCCAGCAACTATGAGAAGAACGGCGGCGATTTCGCGGCGGAAAACCCCGTGGGGACCGGCCCGTACAAGATGAAAGAGAGATCTCCCGGCTCCCATGTGAAATTCGAGCGGAATGATAATTACTGGCAGCCGGGCATGCCTTATCTGGACGGCGTGGAATACTATTCCCTCACCGATCCCCTCGTGCAAGCCGCTGCATTGATGTCTACCGGAGACGATAGGATCGACGCGGTAGCTACCAGCTCCGGCGAGCTGATCACGTCGGTGGTAGGGTCGGCGGACGTCTATCTCAAGTCGGCGCCCTCGGGACCCATCAGCTTCATCCCCAGCAGCCGGGACGAGGGCTCCCCTCTGGCTAAGCTGGAGGTCAGGCAAGCCATAGCCCATGCCGTGGATCGCCAGGCGATCTGTGACGCCAGGGGCTTCGGTATATGGACGCCGGGTACGCAGATCATCGCCTCGGGCTTCATGGGCCATCTCCCGGACTCCTACGACATCACCTTTGATCCGGCTAAATCCAAAGAACTCTTATCCCAGGCCGGTTATCCCAACGGATTCGCCGTTACAGTTTATGCCTCAGCCAGCATCGACAGAGACGCCATGGTCGCCATCCAGTCTATGCTGGGGGATGTGGGCATCACCGCCAACCTGGAGTTCCCCGAGGCTGGGGCAGTCTCCGAGCTGCGTCAGAACTGGACGGGGTTATTCGTCAACTCCATCGGCGCCTTCCCCAACATGACCAGTATGTTTGGCATGTACTTCGACCCGGATTACCTGTACTATCCCAGGATGTGGCGCCCGGACGACATCGCCGACCTGTATAAGCAGAGCAGGACTACGGAGAAGCTGGATCCCAGCTTACTGGAAGCCTACCACGCGAAGCTGATGGAACACATGCTGGCGATACCGCTGTATAACCTATTCAGCTCCTATATCATCCGTAATGAGTTCCACGACACGGGATTTACCGAGTGGGGCTCCGGTACCCAATGGACCTCGTGGCGCGTCTGGAGGTCGTCCAATTAACGACTTGGCGTCAGGAACTTTAAAATGCTTGATTAAAAGCGATGTCTCATTCATAATAGAACGTAACAGTTAAACTTGAACGAGGAGGTTAGCCATGAAGAAAACACTTGTGATGCTACTCGCGCTTACGATGCTGCTTTGCCTGGTTGCCTGTGGCTCAAGCGGGAATCAGGGCGGAGGTACGACTACTCCCCCCGCTGCCACGCCGGGTACGACGACCCCGTCGACGCCTGCCGCTACCACGCCCGCGGCGCCCCAAGGCCCGCCTACCGGCCCGGAGGGGCAGGAATACGGCGGCGTACTCAGGATGACCAGCTCGGCTACTTTCCAGGAGCCCTTCGGTCTTCCCTGGCTGTACCAGACGATGAACCGTCCTCTGGCGCCTTTCGGCGAAGCGCTGCTGCTGGAGACGCCTTACGGCGATATGTCGCCTTTCCTGGCCAAGTCCTGGGATATCGACATGGATAAGCTTGAGATCACCTTCTACCTGAGGGATGACGTGACCTTTGCCGACGGATCCAAGTTTAACGCGGAAGCGGCGAAATGGAACTATGACAACTACATCGAAGCGAAAGTCATGAACCCCTCGGTAGCCTCCTTTGAGGCTCGCGGGGAGTATGAGCTCACCGCAGTACTGCGGGACTACAACAACAGTTTGCTGAACATATTCGCTTCCCGGGGGCAGTGCTTAGTCTCCAAGGAAGGTTATGAGAAAAACGGCGAGGAGTATTCGCTGAACCACTCCATTGGCACGGGTCCCTTTGTGCTGACCGACAGGCAGCCGGGCCTGCGGGTGGAGTTCGCCAGGCGGGACGACTACTGGCAGCCGGGTAAGCCTTACCTGGACGGCGTCGTATATATCGCTATGGGCGACTCCATGACGCAAAACGCCGCCATGATGTCCAGCGGCGACGACGGCGTAGACGTCGTACAGACCTCCGCCGGGGAGCAGATCGCCACATTACTGGCCAATGCCGACTGCTACCGGAGCTTCTTCCCCGGCGGGCCGTACAGCTTATTCCCCGACAGCATGAATCCGGATAGTGTGCTGGCCATACTGGAGGTCAGGCAGGCTTTGGCTTACGCCATCGACCGCGACGCCATCTGCGAAGCCAGGGGCTTCGGCGCGTGGACGCCCGGGGTGCAGATCATACCCCCGCCCTACCCGGGACCTCTCCCCGATTCGTATAACCTCTACTACGATCCCGCCAAGTCGAAGGAACTCCTGGCCCAGGCCGGGTATCCCAATGGCTTTAAGATCCCCATGCATGTACCCGCGGCGGTGGACAGGGACGCCATCACCGCCGTCCAGAGTATGCTTGGCGACGTCGGAGTCATTGCTGAGATGGACTTTCCTGAATCAGGAGCGTCCACAGAGCTGCGCAATAACGGCTGGGACGGCATCTATGTCGCCGCGCACAGCCCTCTCGCGAATGCCATCAGTTCCTTCCGGCTGAACTTCGACCCGGACTTCCTATACTATGTGAGCGTGGCGCGTCCTCCCGGGTATACGGAGGTGTATACGAAAGCCAGGACAAGCCTGGTGGTCGAAAATGAACTGGTGCAGGAGATCCATAAAATGTTCCTGGATAATATGACCATCATCCCCATGTGGAACACTTCTACCAGTTATGTGATCCGGAGCGACATCCATGATTCCGGTCTGGGCGACTGGAGCTCAGGTACCCAGTGGCTGCCGGAGAACGCCTGGAGGTCGTCAAAGTAGTTCATCAATGTTGTTCACTATAAACACAAAGTTAAGGAGGCAATGAAAGATGGGTTTAGCAAGAGGTATTTTCCAGGTGGATACCCACGTACACGGCCAGCGGCACGCGTACGGGTTCCAGGCTAAGGGCGAGAAGGCGGACTACGCCACGCTGGCCGACGGCATGACTCTCCATGCCGTGGTCTACAGCAACGCGCCCAGGATGATTTACCACATGGACCGGTACGGCATCGACGTATCCTGTCTGCTGCCGGCTTTCGGCATGACCAATAAGGTCAACATGGAGATCATGAAGGAGTACCCCGGCCGCTTCGTCGCTATGTGTAATCCCGTGGAGTCCAACTTCGCGGTCATGCGGGGGGAGAAGAAGTACGACATCAAAGACGGGCTGAGAGAGGTAGAAGAGCTCCTGGCTACCGGCCTCTTCGTGGGTATCGGCGAAGTATTCCCCACGAACGGCGATGACTGGAACGAAAGATTCGAGACGATCTGCCAGTATATGGAGCTGTGCAGAAAGTACAAGGTCGTCGCTTCCTATCATACCGGCTTCCCCTCAGGTTACGCGGGCGGCGGTCTTTCCAAGGTGCAGGGCCATTATGAGCTCCCCCACGCGAATCCCATGCTCTGCCACGCGGTAGCCAGCGAATTCCCCGACGTACCTATCATCATGGATCATGCCGGCATCGAAGGCGGCGGCTACTATCTCGAATACTACCAGAAATGCCTAAATGTTGCGGCTTCTCATCAGAACGTCTATCTGGAGTGCGGCCAGTGGTGGGCCGAGCTGTACGAGAAGCCCCTGAAGGATCCCAATATCGGCGCCGAGAGGCTCGTATTCGGTACGGATTGGGGCGCTTCCTGCACCCCGCAGTCCTGGATGCCGGGCTGCGTGCCGGAGACCTATGTCAATCAGGATATCAGCTTAGGGCCACCGTCCCATCAGTGCGACATCTGGGGCTGGGCGCTGAGAGAAGTCGGCAGACTGAATATCCCTCAGGACGACTTAAACCTGATCCTGGGCGGCAATGCCTGCAGGCTATTCAACATTAAGACTCCTCATACCCGGTTATTTAAAGAATACCTCAATAAGAGGCCGAAGATCTGGTATCAGGACGAAGCGCCAAAGAAATAAGGGAGGTTAAAAAACATGGCATTTGTTACACAAGGATTTTGCACGCCGCCGACCCAAAGCCTGGGACTGGCGAACGGTATTTTTATTGTAGATTCGCACACGCACGGACAGAGGCATGCTTATGGGTTCCAAAAGAAAGGCGAAGACCCGGAATACTCGACGTTGTTTAACAACATGACGACGCAGGCTACCGTGTACAGCAACGCGCCGAGGATGCTCTATCACATGGATCGCTATAATGTCGATGTGGCATGTCTGCTGCCGGCCTTCGGTATGACCAATAAAGGCAACATCGAGATCATGAAAGAGAACCCGGGACGGTTTGTGGCAATGTGCCTTCCGGAGGAGGCGAGCAAAGCCGTCATGCGCGGCGAAAAGAAATACAATTTCCAGGATCAGCTGGATGAAACCGAAGAGCTGCTTGCCACCGGTATGTTCGTAGGCATTGGAGAAGGCATGCACGCGAGAGGGAATACCTGGTCCGAACGCTTCGAGCAAATCTGCGGCTATATGGAATTATGCAGGAAGTATAAAGTGGTGGCCGAGTATCATTCGGGGTTCCCGTCGGGTTATGCCGGAGGCGGAATGTCCAAGACGATAGGCCATTACGAAATGCCGGCCGCAAATCCTATGCTCTGCCATGAAGTGGCAAGCGCGTACCCTGACGTCCCGATCATCATGTGTCACGCCGGTATCGAAGGCGGCGGCTACTACCTCGAGTACTACGAAAAGTGCCTGAATGTGGCGGCTTCCCACCAGAACGTCTATCTCGAGTGCGGCCAGTGGTGGGCGGAGTTGTACGAGAAGCCTTTGAAGGATCCCAATATCGGCGCCGAGCGGTTGATATGGGGTACCGACTGGGGCGCCTCGTGTACGCCGCAGTCCTGGATGCCCGGTTGCGTGCCGGAGACTTATGTCAATCAGGACATCAGCCTTGGCGTACCGTCCCATCAGTGCGACGTCTGGGGCTGGAGCCTGCGCGAGCTCGGCCGCTTAAATATTCCTCAGGATGACCTGAACCTGATCGTGGGCGGCAACGCGTGTCGGCTCTTCAATATCAAGACGCCCCATACGAGGCTGTTCAAGGATTATCTGAATAAGAGGCCTTTGCTTTGGTATCAGGACAACGCTAAGAAATAAGACTTACAAGCTGATTTAAATAATCGCAATAATAAAGGAGGAAATTATGGGTTTAGCTAAAGGTATCTTTACCGTAGACACGCACACCCACGGCCAGCGGTTCGCGGTGAAGTTTCAGGAAAAAGGCGTAAAGCCGGATTATTCCACGCTGTCAAACGACATGTCCACAGAGGCTGTCTGCTATAGCAACGCCCCGAGGATGCTTTACTTCATGGATCGGTACAACGTGGACGTCTGCGCCCTCCTGCCGGCTTTCACCATGACCAACGAGGTCAACGCTCAGATCGTGAAGGAGTTCCCGGACAGGTTCGTGGCGTTCTGCTCCGCCACTAAGACCAGGGATCGGGCTAGGGCCGGGGAAAAGGTGACCTTCGACGATTCTCTCCGGGAGATGGAGGAGCTGCTGGCTTCCGGCTTATACAAAGGCTTTGGCGAAGGTATGCCCGCGTCTGGTAAAAACTGGGAAGAGAAGTTCGAGTCCATCTGCAAGGTCATGGAGCTGCTGAGAAAGTATAAATGCGTAGCTCAGTACCACACAAGCTGCCCCTCCGGATACGCCGGAGGAAGCTGGCAGTCCAGGCTCATGGGGCATTATGAAGAGCCTTATGCCAATCCCATGCTTTGCCATGCCATCGCCAGCGAGTTTCCCGACGTGCCCATCATCATGAACCACGGGGGCATCGAGGGCAGCGGTTACTACATGGAGTACTACGAAAAGTGCCTGAACGTAGCCGCGTCCCACGACAATGTCTATCTTGAATGCGGCCAGTGGTGGGCTGAGCTGTATGAGAAACCATTAAAGGATCCCAACATCGGCGTAGAGAAGCTCTTGTGGGGCACAGACTGGGGCGCCTCCTGCACCATGCAGACCTGGATGCCCGGCTGCGTACCGGAGACCTATGTCAATCAGGATATCAGCCTGGGGCCACCGTCCCATCAGTGCGACATCTGGGGCTGGAGCCTGAGGGAGCTGGGCAGGCTAAATATCCCTCAGGACGACATGAACCTCATCCTGGGCGGCAATGCCGTCAGGCTGCTTGGCATCAAGACGCCTCATACCCGTTTGTTTAAAGAATACCTGAATAAGAAACCGAGACTCTGGTATCAGGACGCGCCGAAGAAGTAGTGTGAGACGGGTGCGCGCGGCAGACTTTCACAGCGCCGCGCGCACTTCCTTTTTATCACGGAAGAAGCGCCCGCAGTTCGGCGGGATCAATATATGTCAGGGGTGAAAGATGAATGAGTAAGCATGATAAAGAAACTCTACTGGATATCTACCGGGTCATGCTCAGGATACGGACTTTCGAGGAAAAGGCCCGTTCCCTTACCCTTGAGGGCAGGCTGTATGGCGCCCTTCATTTATACAGCGGGGAGGAAGCAGTGGCGGCAGGCGTCTGCTCCTGCCTGCGGGATACGGATTGCGTGACCAGCACCCACAGGGGCCACGGCCACTGCATAGCCAAAGGCGCCGATACGAAGCGTATGATGGCGGAGCTTTTCGGTAAGGCTACCGGCTATAGTAAAGGCAAAGGCGGCTCGATGCATATCGCGGATATGTCGAAAGGCGTCATCGGCGCCAACGGTATCGTTGGCGCGGGCTTGCCTATCGCCGCCGGAGTGGCTTTCGCCCAGAAGTACAATGGCGAAGACAACGTCACCGTGGCGTTTTTCGGCGACGGCGCCTCCAACCGGGGGACATTCCACGAATCTATGAATATGGCGGCTTCTCAAGGTCTGCCGCTGATATTCGCCTGTGAAAACAACAACTACGCCATGAGCACTTCCTTTGATTACCACTCGCATAATAAGACCATCGCCCAGCGTGCTCAGGCTTATGATATCCCCGGGGTCAAAGTGGACGGCAACGACGCCGTGGCGGTTCGGGAAGCCGCGCTGGAGGCGGTGGAGCGCGCCAGGGCAGGCGGGGGGCCATCCCTGCTGGAACTGGTGACCTGGCGTCATCACGGGCATTTCCTCAATGATCCTCAGCGCTATAAAGACCCGGAAGACCAGGAACGATGGCTCGCCAACGACCCCATACCCCGCTTTGAGAAGTATCTGCTGGATGACGGCGGGGCCGGCCAGGGAGATCTGGACAAGATACAAGCTGAGATAACCGAAGAGATCGAGCAGGCCGTGGTATTCGGCGAGGAAAGCCCCGAGCCGGCGCCCGAGGTACTGTTCGAAGATCTCTACGTTTAGGATAGGGGGGAAATGAATCATGACGAAAATGAATCTGCGTCAGGCTATCCAAAACGCGGTGGATATCGAGATGGGCAGGGATCCGAAGGTGTTTGTCATCGGTGAGGATGTAAGCAGGAACGGCTGCTCTTTCGGTCAATACGGCGGTTTACCGGATAAGTATGGCGACAATCGCGTCGTTAACAC
>WRIW01000037.1 GCA_009782505.1 Clostridiales bacterium | reverse complement strand
AGTACTTCGTAACACCTAAAAGTTGTCTATTATTTGCGAGAGTTTTTCTCGCGAGACAAGGCACGATGAGGGATAATACCCGCTGTGGTATTTGACCGAGGAGTAACGCAGTATCGTGGGAAAAAGGCCGCAAAGAATGCAACTTTTAGGTGTTACGGAGTACTAGTTGATCAAGTAGGGGCAGGGAAGGGCACGCGTAAGCTGTCGGTCATACCGGCAGTTTTTTTTTGCAAAAAATCCAAATAAATCCCATATTTATACTTTACAACAACAGGCAATATTGGTATAATATAGAAACATAGGAGATATATGACATGATACGAAAAGAATTCACAGATTGCCTGTCGGAAATCGACGGCGCCTTGTCCGCCAGGGCGGGCGCGGAAGGCGAATGGTCGGACTTGGTCGTGCGCCGGACGCTGCAAGCCCTGGTCCTTGAGCGGGGCAGGCTGTACGGCTTGAGCGTGGGGGAGAAGGAAGACATGCTTGAGAAGCTGTTCAACCGCTTCCGCAGGCTTGACCGGCTGCAGCCCCTCATCGAAGATCAGGAGGTCACCGACATCCTGATCAACGGACGCCAGAGCGTATATGTGGAAAAAGGCGGGCGCCTGGCGGCGACGGGGATATCTTTTGACGACGACAGCCAGGTGCTGGAGCTGATCCAGCGCATCTGCGACCAGGTAAACCGCCAGGTCAACCAAGCGAGCCCCATGGTGGACGCCAGGCTGCCCGACGGCTCCCGCATAGGCGCGGTCCTCCCCCCCATAGCTCTGGACGGGCCTGTGCTGGCGATACGGAAGTTCGCCGCGAAAAGCTTTACCCTGCCCGAGCTGGTGGAGAAGGAAGCCCTGACGGAAGAGGTAGCCGGCTTACTGGCGAAGGCGGTGGCGGACAGGAGGGCAATATTCATCAGCGGGGGCACGGGCAGCGGAAAAACAACGCTGCTGAACACTTTGGCAAATCTCGTGCCGGCGGAGGAAAGGATAATCACCGTGGAGGACGCCGCCGAGCTGCGGATAGCCGGGGAAGCGAACCTTGTGCGGCTGGAAGCAAGGCCGCCGAATACGGAAGGCAAGGGGGAGATCACCCTACGGCAGCTGGTGCGTATGGCCCTGCGGCTCAGGCCTGACCGCATCATCGTGGGGGAGGTGAGAGGCGAAGAAGCCTTGGATATGCTTCAGGCGATGAATACAGGGCACAGGGGCGCCATGTCCAGCGGCCACGCCAACTCCGCTATGGACATGCTGGAAAGGCTGGAAACCATGGCGATGATGGCGGGGCTCGGCTTGCCGGCAGCCGCTATCCGGCGGCAAATCGGCTCTGCCCTGGATCTGGTGGCGCACCTGGAGCGGCACGTTTCGGGGAAGAGGCAGGTCACGGAGATCATCGAGGTCCTGCAGTGGCCTGAGGGGGATCCGGTAGTGCGGCAGCTTTATCGAAAGGATGGGTAAGCGATGGCGGAGATGGCGAAGAAAGCCGGGCGGGGTCCGGCGGGGAGAGAGACCCTGGGCGCAGGGGCCTTGCGGCTACTGAGCGCCCTGGCTGCTGCTGGGGCGGCGGCGCTGTACTTCCGCAGCTTCGCGCTGATCCTGGCTGGGGCGGCGCTGGTCTATCGGATGATCGTGCCGCTGATCCTGAAGCAAAGGGAGGGGCGGGCGCGTACAAGGCTACGCCGGGACATGATACTCTGGCTGGAAGAGCTGAGCATGGGGCTGAAAGCGGGCAAAAGCCTTGCCACAGCCACAAGAGACCTGGCGGCCAGGCTGACGGCGGGCGCCGCCGGCGGGAGGGGGGACCGGGCAGCGGAGGGCTGGAGGCGCTGCCTGGGGATGATACACCTCCACTACCCCATCGGGCAGGTTTACCGGGAGCTTGCCGGCAGGCTGGCCCTGCCGGAGATGCTGGCCCTGGCCTCCCTGATCGGCTCGGCGGTGAAGACCGGCGCGAACCTGCCTTATGTATTCATCCGTAGCGCGACCGGTATGAGGGAGCAGCTGGAGAGCCGGGAGGCCCTGGAGTCCGCGCTGGCGGCAAGGCGGCTGGAAGGTTATCTCCTGGCGGCGGCGCCAGCTCTATACACCGCCTGCCTACGCCTTGCCACCCCCGCCTATATGGCGCCACTCTACTCCGGCGGCGGCAGATACATTGCCATGGTCGTCTTCGGTTTGCAGCTCGCGGGATGCCGGATGTTTTTCCATCTGCTCATCCGCGAGGGCGAGGATCCGCCGGAGCTGGTGTTGGCTGGATTTCAGGAGGAGCTCGCCCTGCAGCTTCAGGCAGGGCTCAGCTTGCCTGAAGCCTGGCAGCAAGCGGCAGGCAGCATGGCGGATGGGGGGGCAGCCGGAAGCGGGGGCAAAGGCGAGGCCGGGCTTGCCGGCAGCTTAGCCCATGTAGCCGGGCAGGCGGCTGTAGGTACCCCATTTGGCAAAGCCCTGGAGTGTTTAATGACGGAGAAAGGAGGGGCGCCCGGGTTGAGGCGGCTGGCCGAGCTCATCCGGCAAAACTATCAGTCGGGGGGAGGCGCATTGTCGGAACTGTTGAGCCTGGAGGCGAAAGAAGCCAGGCAGCGGTGCCTGCTCGACCGCCAGGCCGGGGACGCGAAGAGGGGGACGCTGCTGCTGTTCCCTATGGTGCTGCTGTTGCTATCGGCTCTGGTGCTGACGGCGGCGCCGGCTTTGATGAGTATTTGAATGGAAAGGATGATATGAAATGAGAAATTTTTTGTGGGAAGAAGACGGATTAGGCACAGTGGAGGTCGTATTGATACTGGCGGTTCTGGTGGGCATCGCGTTGATATTCCGCCAATATATCTTTGGCTTTGTCAAGGAGATCATGGCGAATATCATGGGCGGGGACGTCGCTACCGTACTATCGAGCCCCCTGGAACCGTGACGACTGAGGCAAATGCCGGAGAGACCAGGGAGGTATGCCCTGCCGCGACGCGCGGCAACCGGGGCAGCTTCACCGTAGAGGCGGCGCTTATCGTACCCCTCATCCTACTCTTGATGGCGCTGTTTCTGCGCTGGGGGCTGATGCTGCAGAAGGATCTGCGCGAAGCGGCGTCTGGGGGGGCGGAGCCTGCGGCGGCGGGGGGCGCCTTGCTGCCTGAAGCGCTGGGCGGCGGGCTGATCTTCCGCCGCGGGGGGCCGCCGGCCAGGCGTATCCGGGACACAGATCTGCTGATGGATCTGGCATATGGGATAAAGGAGTATTTACCCTCATGGTTCTGATGATGATACTACATGATACAAACTCGCGGGCGTCTGCCCACTGCAGGAGCCAGGCGCCTGCCCGCGGCAGGGCCCGGGCGCTGCTGCGAGGTCAGGGCGGCGCGGCCACCGTGTTTTTTCTCCTGGCGGGCTCGGCCTTGCTGGTCTTATTTCTGGCGGTATTCAACTTCGGGCGTTATCTTCTCGCCATAAGCCAGACCGAGACGGCTTTGGAGGCTAGCGCTGCCTCGGTATTGTCGTACTACCACCCGAAGCTGACCGGCGAGATGGGCCTATACGCCCTGGATACCAGGGATCTGAGCCTGGAGTTAAAAGGTTGGCGATACTTTTCCGATAATCTGGGGAACGAGGGGGCGATGAACGGGCTAAAGGTTCTGGACTATGCGCTGAGCTTCCCCACGGGAAGCAGGCTGAGCCTGGAGGAGACGCCGGCGGCCCAGGCCCTGGATATGCAGCGGATCAAAGGTTGGGCGGATATCGTACAAGACCTCCTGCAGTTCATCGGGAAGGGAGACTGGCAAAACGGGCTGAAGGCCTCGGGCGATACGGCGGGGCTTGGCGAAGCCTTGGGCTTGGCTGTATCGGCGGGCGGCGATCCGGATATGGAAGAAGGGGACCGGCTGGGCGACGGGGAGGCAGAGGCCGAGTCGGAGCCGGAGGCAGCCGGGGTTTGGGAGAAGCCGGACTGGATGCTGCGGATAGAAGAGTGCGCGGCTCCGCGCCCCGACGGCAGACTGAGCTTCCTTCAGCTCATGATGCCGTCCCCGCCGGGAAGCGCCTTTGTGGACAGGGATATGCCCAGCGAAGGATTATGGTACATGATCGCCAATCTCATAAGCAGCCAGGCGGATCACTGGCGGAGCTTGTTCACCGAGCCGGCTGAGACGGTAGGGGACGAAAACTTCCTCCCCGAAACCACGGAGCGGATGACCGGTTTCCTGGACGTCATGACGGAGGGGCTGGCGTCGGCGCTACAAAGAGTGGGGGATAAAATCATATTTAACAGCTATCTTCTCAGCGAGCTGGACTTCGCTACCAATAAGCCTGTGTTGAACCGTTATTTTGCCCGCTGCGAAGTGGAGTACGTGTTGTATGGCTTTCGAAACTCCTGGAACAATATACGCTCCGTAGCCGCGCAGCTGCTCCTGATGCGTACATGCCTGCATGTGCTGAAGTCCCTCATCGACGGGGAGATCATCGACGAGGTGACCTTGGCGGCGGCGGCTATCAACGGGGCGATCAAAGGGAGCGGCGAGGTGGAAGAACTCTTTGCCGGCGGTAAGGTGCCCGCTTTCCCGGGAACGTCGTTTTCCATGACCTACAAAGACCATTTGCGGATTTTGCTGTTGATACAGAGGGAAGCGGATCAGCGCAGGGCCTTGCAGGAGATAGTGCGGGTGAATCTGTGGCATTGGGCGGGAGGCGCCGCCGGAGGGGGTCTCTTTGGATCAGGCCCGGGCGGCGCGGGGGGCGCTTTCGCCGAATATGCGTTAAGCCGCTACGCCACAGAGGTACGGATAGGGGTAGAGGTGGAAGTCCCTTTATGGCCCTTCGGGTCGGTAAGCCTGCGCAGGGAAGGGGTGATGGGTTATGATACGCCTTTTACGCTGCTTCCGGCATGACAGGGCGGGCAGCCTAACCATAGAAGCGATGCTGACGCTGCCTGCGCTGCTCGTCGCGCTGGTCCTGTGCGCCGGCCTGGTTTACAGCATGCATGGAGCCCTGGTCCTCGACCGGGCGCTGGCGGAGTCCTGCAGGGAGCTGGCGGAGTATAGCTATTTGCTTCGGCAAGCCGCGGGTTTTGGCTTATCCCTGATGGGGGATAACCAAACAATACGGGAGCTGACTGAACCAGGCCTGCTGGCGGACGTGGCGGGCAGCCTGGCGGGATACGCCGTCGCGGCCCATTGCGTGAATAAACATTTAAGAGAATATGAAGACGTCAAAGGGGCGGCCAAGCTGCTATGGGCGAGGCTGCCCCTTGGGCAAGACGACAGAGAGGCGGATGTGGAAGAAGCCGGAGAAGGCTCAGCCGCCCCACTCTGGGAAGGCTTGCTTTGCGACCAGGACGACGTCGTCCTGGTTCTGGTATTTACCCCCGCCAAGCTGAATCGCGTCACCTCCATACTGCCGGATTCCTGGCAGATCACAATAACCAAGCGGGAACGGGCCTGGCTCCACGGGCGAAACCTTCCGCCTCAGAGGGGGATGGAGCAAGCTGCCGGGCAGAAAGGGTCGGGCCCTCTGGTCTACATCACCAACTATGGGATCAAGTACCATATGGACGGCTGCCGCTACCTGGCGAAGAGCCAGATACCCGCATATCTGAACGAGCTGTCCAAATCCTATGACGGCTGCTCGGTATGCAAGCCGCCCCCGCGCACGGAATGACGTGGCAAACACGTTACAGTTCAGGGAGGCTGGGGAAAAGGGCTATGCCTGCTATAGCGGCATTGCGGCGCAGATAGCCCTTTTCCCCAGCCTCCCTGAACTGTAACATACGTGAAAAATGTAGCGATTTTCTCCCCGCGAATGAAGACAAGCGGCCAAGAATCTGCTAAAATGGTAGTTGGTTAGCAAATAATCCATACGCTGCGGGGGGGACGGCCAGGTGACGAATCTTCTTGACAGACCAAAGCTGATTATTGACTTTACCAGTACAAAACCTTTGGGCGAAGTCGTATATGTCGCCCTGAGGGAGGCGATCATCAAAAACCAGTTCAAGTCCGGCGAAAGGCTGATGGAGACGGAGCTGGCGGACGAGATGATGGTCAGCAGGACGCCGGTGAGGGAAGCCGTCCGAAAGCTGCAATCCGAGGGTTATGTGGTGATGCTTCCCCGCAAAGGGACCTATGTGTCGTCCCTGACGATACAGGACGTCAACGACGTCTTTGAGATCCGGGGCGCCCTGGAGAGCATGGCGGCATATCACGCCGCGGTCCGGGCCGCCGATGATGAGATCGCGCAGATCAGGGAGTTCATCGAGACGGAAGCGAAGCTTTGGGACAGCAGCGACCTGGCTAGGACGATAGAATCGGACATCAAGTTCCACTCCATGCTTTACCGGGCTTCACAGAATAAGAAAATTGAGAATCTGATCAACGACTTGAGAGAGCAGACCCAGCGCCTGCGGTCCAGCACGCTTTCGAGGCCGGGGCGGCTGAGATTCGCTCTGGACGAGCACAGACAGATACTCGCCGCTATCGAAGCAAGGGACCCGGAAGCGGCGAGAGACGCCTCCATCGCCCATATCGAACGTTCCCGGGAGGTCATGCTGGGTCTGCTGCGGTACCAATCCTGATACGAAAAATGATTATTGATCGAGTATTAGCGTTAATCCTCGCCTTGATGATGGCGGCGGCGTCCGGCGGATTGCTGGGCGGGTGCGGCGCCGAGCGGGGCGGAAGCCCGGTAGAGGGGCCGGTCATAGACGGAGCGGAAGCCTGGCATGTGATCGTAGCGGGCGGGGAGCCGGAAGGGGTCGCCGCCGCTTTAGCGTCTGCCAGAAATGGTTTAAAGACCTTGCTGGTGGAGAAGGGTAGCGCACTGGGGGGGCTTATGACCCTGGGCATGCTCAACTTCATCGACATGAACTACGGCCCGGACCATGAACTCCTGACCCGGGGGATATTTGAAGATTTCTTTAAAGCCATGGGCAACGCCTTTGACGTGGAGGAAGCCAAAGAGTGGTTTGACAAGCAGTGCGGCGCCGAACCGAACCTTACAGTGATGCTGGATACGGAGATCCTTGCCCCGGTCATGGAAGGGAACCAAATCACCGGGCTGAAGATCAGGCGGGATGGGCTGGATGAGGTGGTCCGCTGCCTGGCGGTCATCGACGCTACCGCGGACGCGGATATAGCCGCCGCGGCGGGGGTCCCGTACACGGTAGGCGGCGAGGACTACGGCGCGCCCGGTACGCTGCAGGGCGTGACTCTCGTATTCGAGGTCTCCGGCGTGGACTGGCAGGCCGTGACCCATTACTTGAAAAACGACGGCGACGCCGGGACGGGCGCCGACGCCGTGTCCGCCTGGGGCTACGGGCTGGAAGCGCAGCAGTACCAGCCGGTGGACGTCAATATGCGCTTCCGCGGGCCAAACATCGCCCGGCAGAAAAACGGCAATGTACTGCTCAACGCGCTGATCATCTTCGGAGTGGACGCCCTGAGCCCTGCTTCCTATAATGCCGGCGTCACCAGGGGCAGGCTGGAGATACCCCATATCATCGAGTTCATGCGGGAGAACTTCGCCGGCTTCGAAGACGCCGCTTACGTAGGCTCCGCCCCGCGCCTCTATGTCCGGGAAACGAGGCACATCATGGGCGAGTACAGGCTGACCATCACCGACGTGCTGGAGAACAGGGACCACTGGGACAGGATAGGCCACGGAAGCTACCCGGTGGACGTACAGCCCACAGGCCCGGGGAATTTCGGCAACATCATCGGCGTGCCGGATATCTACAGCATACCTTTCCGCTGCCTGGTGCCATTGAAAGTCGACGGCTTGCTGGTCGCCGGGAGGAGCGCGTCTTATGACTCCATACCCCACGGCAGCGCCAGGGTGATACCCGTGGGGATGGTGGCCGGGGAAGCCTGCGGGACTGCCGCGGCTTACGCGCTGAGCCATGATATGAGCTTCCGGCGGATGTCGGCGGACAAGGAAGCCATAACCTGGCTCCAGGGGCAGTTGACCAGGCAGGGGGCGTACCTCGCCGAGTATACGCCGCCGCGGATGGCGGTGATGGATCACTGGGCGTACCCCGGCGTGGCCGTCATGCGGGAGCTGGGGCTTACGGAGGGCGGCTATAGCAACGACTACCGCTTGGAAAACGAGCTGCCCAGCCGCTGGGCTCTGCAGAATAAGATCAACAAGCTCATGAGCCTGGCCCACGACAGGACGGCGGACAGAGGCGATGTGCAGATACCCCTTTGGGAAATCAACCTGGAGCACGACGAGATCACGGTAGGCGACGTCTATCTGGCTGCCGCCCAGGGGGCTTCTCAGGGGGAGGGAGCTTCGCCGGGACGTGCCGAATGGACAGGGGGAGCGGAGGAAGCCGAAGCTTACCTGATGGACTACGGTATACTCAGCGAGGCTTTAGCCTGGCGGTTTCCGGATAGGGAAGCCATCGCCAACTACGGCCAGCTATTGTATATATTGGGCATGTTGTATACAACTTTGATGAATTGAAGTTGTAATGTACGGATAAACAAACGGACGCAGCCGGAAGCGGAAGGGCGCGTCGGAGGGAGCAAATCATGTATATCAGCACCAGGGGAAACTACCCGCCGGCGACGGCGTCCGAGGTCATATACATGGGCATGGTGCCGACGGGGGGCCTATTCGTGCCGGAGAAGACCCCGAGGCTGAGCCCGGATCAGGTAGCCGCTATGGCGGGGCTGCCTTATCCGGCCCTGGCGGAGAAGCTCCTGGGATACTATCTGGACGACTATACGCCGGAAGAGATCAGGGAGTCCGTAAAAGCCGCATATGGTGACAATTTCTACCATAGGGACGTCGCCCCGGTGGCTAAACTTGAGGGTTATGGCGGTGTATTGGAGCTTTTCCACGGGCCCACGGCGGCTTTTAAAGACATGGCATTGCAGCTGACGCCGCGGTTATTGTCCCAAGCGATCCGCAAGGGCGGGCAGGGGCGCGAGCTGCTGATACTGGTCGCCACTTCGGGGGATACGGGTAAGGCGGCCTTGGAAGGCTTCAAGGACGTCCCCGGTATACGCATCGCTTGTTTCTTCCCGGACGAAGGGGTGAGCCAGGCTCAGGAGATGCAAATGCGGACCACCGACGGGATGAATACCTATGTATACTCCGTGGAGGGGAACTTCGACGACTGCCAAAACGGCGTGAAGGAAGTGTTTGGCGATGAAGCCTTCAGCCGTGGTCTGGCAAGCCGGGGCTGGCAGCTTTCCTCAGCCAACTCCATCAACTGGGGCAGGCTCTGCCCGCAGATCGTCTATTACTTTTACGCGTATTACTCGATGGCGCGGGCCAGCCGTACAACCATTGGGCAGCCGATGCATTTTGTGGTGCCTACGGGGAACTTCGGCAATATCCTCTCCGCCTGGTACGCCAGGGAGATGGGCCTGCCCATAGGCAAGCTGATTTGCGCCTCCAATGAAAACAAAGTTCTCACGGACTTTTTCGCCACAGGGCATTATGACAGAAACAGAGATTTTTACAAAACCTCAAGCCCGTCTATGGACATCCTGATTTCCAGCAACCTTGAGCGCTTCCTCTTTGCCGTGAGCGGGCAGGACGCCGGGGCGATACGGGGATACATGGCAGAGTTGGCGGAAAAGGGAAGCTTCACCGTGGACGGCAACCTACTGCGTAAGATGCAAGACCTGGTATGGGCTGGTAGCGCCGACGAAAAGGAAGCGGCGGAGGAGATACGCAGGGTTTATGAGACGCATCGCTACCTGATGGACACCCATACCGCCGTGGGGTCGGCAGTGTACGGCAAGTACATACGGGAGTCGGGGGATCGGACCCCGGCTGTGTTGGACGCTACCGCAAGCCCGTATAAGTTTTCCAAGAGCGTGCTGGAAGCCCTGAGCGGAGAAGTTTACCCAGTGGGCGCCGATGAGTCGCGCTTGGCGGAAATACTGGCGGAGCGAACGGGAATACCCGTCCATCCCGCTTTGGCGGGACTGGACAAAAAGCCTATACTCCATGATAGGCGGCTCAAGCGGGGCGGGATAAAATCTGCGGTGGAAGAAATCATCAGGGGAACTTAAAGCGGGTTTCCTTCGTCTACATGAAGAGAAAGGCAAAGAAGGTGGAAAATGGCGCCGCTGATCGAAATCAAGGGACTGACAAAGAAGTACCGCATTGGCCGCGAGGTGATCACCGCTGTGGACGACGTGAGCGTGAGCATCGAATCCGGCGAGTTCGTGTGCCTTCTGGGGCCCTCCGGCAGCGGGAAGACCACCTTCCTCCATCTGGTAGCCGGGCTGGATCGGCCCACCAAAGGCGATATATATGTCAAAGGCTTGTGCATCAATAAAATCAAGGAAAAGGACATGGCTTTGTTTCGACGGCGGTTTATGGCTTTCGTCTTCCAGGCTTACAACCTTGTCCCCACCCTGACGGCGATGGAAAACGTAAGCATGCCCCTGATGTTTGACGGCATATCCAAGTTCAGGCGGGACAGAAGGGCGAAGGAGCTCCTTGCCCAGATCGGCCTGGGCAGGCGGCTGCGGAACAAACCTTCGGAGATGAGCGGCGGGCAGCAGCAGCGGGTGAGCATAGCCAGGGCGCTGATCAACGACCCCAAGATACTGTACGCCGACGAGCCGACGGGGAACCTGGATACGAAGACAACAAAGGAAATCATGGATATCCTGGTGGAGCGGGTGAGGGAGAAAGGCGTTACCCTGGTAATGGTTACGCACAACGCGAGGCTGACGGAGCACGCCGACAGAGTCATCTACATGCTGGACGGTCGCATACAGAAAATCGTGGATCAGCAGAACAATACCGTGGAAGAGTTCTTCCCGGAGGAGCCGGAAGAGCCCGAGGAAGCAGTTGCGCAGAATTAGACAAGTGAGAAGGAGAAACAGAATGAGACTAAACACAAAAACAATATTTACATTAGGGGCGCTGGTATTACTGCTTCTCCTGTCCCTGTGCCTGCCGGCCTACGGCGCCATCATCAGCGTCGAGAATTCCATCATCCCCGTGCTCACAGTGGAAGTGAGCCGCCAGGACCCCGCCATCATCGGAGAGGAATTCTCCATCGTATACCTGATCAAGAATATCAGCGACAAGCCGGCCTACGACGTGACCTACGCCTTCCATGTCATGGGCGCTGCGGAGCCGTACCCCTTCACCTTTACGCCGCCGCCGGTGGTCGAAAGGCTCGATCCCGGCGCCAGCGCCACCGTGACGGTGAAGGTCATGATCGACAGGGACGCCCGGGAGAAGGAGTACAATATCAACGGCATATTTACCTGCCTGGACGCTACAAGATCCAACCCTGTCAACTACGCCGCCATGAGCTGGGTCCCCATCAGCTTCACTACCGTGAGGCCAAACCTGACGGTGACGGCCCTGACCATCGTGGAAGAAGACCCGGATCCCAAGGAAGGCTTCACCGTGCGCCTGTCCCTGAGGAACAGCAGCATGATCTACGACCTGCGAAATGTGCTGGTCCAGCTGGAGGGCGGCGAAAACTTTGAGATCATGGAGTTTACCAACAAGAAAGAGATTACGAAGATATCCACCAGCCAGACGGTGACCGTGGAATACAAGCTCCGCGCTAGAGATAAGCGGAGCAGCAACACAGTTTTCCTGACGACTTCCTATAATTATATCGGCGGCTCTACGGACGACAAGCGGGAAGAGCTCTTCCTCCCCGTGAAGGAAGAAGAGGAGGAGGAGGAAGATACGGGAAACGGAAAGAAACCCCAGGTCATCATCAAGCGATACTCCCTGTCCAAGGAGCAGGTTCTGGCCGGCGACCGGGTGGATCTGACCCTGGAGATCGAGAACACCAATAACCGCCCGGTGAAGAATGTGCTCATCAACTTCGGCGTGGAAAGCTCGTCTTCAGACTATGGCGGCGGCTCCTCAAGCAGCACGGTGTTTGCCCCGGTGGGCTCAAGCAATACCTTCCATGTGGATGAGATCAGGGGCAAGTCCGTCATCACCAACACCATCACCTTCGCGGTGGACGCAGGCGCTATGGCGCGAACCTATATCGTGCCGGTGACCATCACTTATGAAGATGAAAAAGGCCTCTATGATAATCTCTTTATCCGGGACAATGTAAATATACAGGTCACCCAGATGGCAAAGCTAAGCGTCACATCTATGACCCTGCCCTCTATGGCGACGGAAGGTATGCCGGCGCCGGTGATGGCGGAGTTTGTAAACTCCGGCAAGGTGGAGCTGGTGGATTTCTCCGTCAAGCTCGAAGGGGATTTCGAAGTCATGGACGCCTCGCTGTACATGGCGAAGCTGATGATCGGCTCCACGTCGTCGTATACGGGTATGCTCATCGCCTACGGCGAAGGGGAGAAGGAAGGCAAGCTCATCGTGTCTTACCTGGACAACAGCAACCAGGAGGTGGCGGAGGAGTACCCCTTTACCGTAAACGTCATGCCCATGGAGGATATGGGGGACTTCAGGGATCCCGGCATGTATTTCCCCGAAGGCGGCTATATACCCGAAGAGGGCGGCGATAATGTGTTCTTGCGCATACTGAAAGCTAACTGGATATCCATCCTGCTGGGCGTGGTCATCATTATCCTGTTCATTTACATCATACGGATAAAGAAGAAGGCGAAAGAGGAGTTCTTCGATGAATAATGTCGACGTCGTCCGGATGGCGTACGGCAACCTCTTCCGGCGGAAGATGCGGGCGATACTGACCATCGTGGGCGTATTTATCGGCACCATGGCCATCGTGGTGATGATGTCCCTGGGTATCGGGCTGAGCGAAGCCACCACCAAGCAGATGGAAAGCTGGGGCGACCTGAATATGATCACCGTCAATCAGGGCCGCAGCTGGAACCCGGATACAGGGGAGTACAGGGGCGACGAGCAGAAGCTCAACGACGACGCGGTGGCGCTGATCAAAAGCCAGCCCGGCGTCCAGTCCGTGATGCCATCCATCCAGGTGGGGGGCCAGGCGAAGTGGGGCAAGCTGGATGGCTGGTTCAACCTCTTTGGCGTGGATCCGGAGCTTTTCAGCCAGATGACTTATGAGATAGCGGAAGGCCGGTTCCTCAGGAAGGACGACGCCTTCAGCGTGATCCTTGGCTGGCAGGTGAGGAACCAGTTCTACGACCCGGAGGACAGGGACTACTGGATGCGCTGGGATCCGTCGAACCAGAAGAGCTCTCTGGAAATGATGAATGAAGTGGTCTATGTGACCTTGAATAACCAGTACAATTGGGAGATGATAAAGAAGCAGCCCCTGACCGTGGTGGGCGTGTTGGAAGGCGAGTACAAGGATCACGCGTACAGCGCGTACGCCCCCATCGATACCTTGCGGAAATGGCAGGACTTCGTCAACGACAAGTCGTATATGACGGAGGACCAGCGCATACAGCAGGAGCAGTGGGAGCAAGAGATGAAGGATCGGGGGGACGCCTGGTACTATACCCGGGACCCCAAGGACTACGACCAGATCCTCGTACGCTGCAAGGATGTGAAAGCCGCCCGGGAAGTGGCTTCGACACTGCGGGATATCGGCTACAACCTCTGGACAGTGGCGGACTATATGGAAGGCGTGGAGAGCCAGGCCCTCATCATACAAGCCGTACTGGGGGGGATAGGCGGCATCACGCTCCTGGTAGCTTCCATCGGCATTGCGAATACGATGATCATGGCTATATACGAGCGGACCCGGGAGATAGGCGTAATGAAGGTCATCGGCGCTACCGGGGGCGACGTGATGAAAATGTTCCTCATGGAAGCCGGGCTCATCGGCGTGTGCGGGGGCGTCCTGGGGCTTGTGTGCAGCCTGGGGGCGTCCAGGCTCATCAACTTTCTGGCGGGGGATTTCATGGGTACGGGCATGCGGGGCGAGACTTACGACATATCCGTGATCCCGCCCTATCTGATGCTTTTCGCCCTGATTTTCTCCTTCTGCATCGGTATCGTCGCGGGGCTGTACCCCGCCCGCCGGGCGTCTAAGCTCAGCCCGATACTCGCGATAAGGAATGAATAAATACGGATAGCTGATTGCTGAGGGTTTGGTTCATGATGGAGCTGACGCTGCCGACACATATCACAAAGGTATTTACATTCCTTGAAGGCCTGGATCTGCCCGCGTGGCTTGTGGGGGGATGCCTCCGGGATCTGCTCCTGGGGCGGGAGCCTAAGGACTGGGATTTCGCTACGCCCTGTACCCCGGAAGAGGTGAGGGACAAGCTGAGGGGCGCCGGCGTGCGCCTGTGGGAGACGGGGCTGAAGCACGGCACGCTGACTTTCCGCATGTATGGCGTATCCTATGAGATCACCACCTTTCGGCGGGACGGCCCCTACGAAGACTACCGCAGGCCCAAGTGGGTGGAGTATACCACGTCCTTACGGGAAGACCTTGCCCGCCGGGACTTCAGCGTGAATGCCCTGGCCTACAGCCGTAAGGACGGGCTCACTGACCCTTTCGGCGGTATGGAGGATATGAGGCGCAAGCTGATCCGTGCGGTGGGGTCGCCCCACGACCGTCTGCATGAAGACGCCCTGCGCATACTGCGGGGGATACGCTTCGCCGGCAGCCTGGGCTTCGCTTTGGAGGGCAGCCTGGCTTCGGCTATGGTAGAGAAGGGCGGGCTGCTGGAGAAAATCAGCCGGGAGCGCCTGGCTTCGGAGCTGAAAGCCATGCTGCTTCTGCCCTCGCCCCGCCCGGCGCTGGAGTTGCTGGCGGAGACGGGGATGTGGGCGTACCTGGCGCCGGAGATGACGCGGACGATAGGCTTCGACCAGGGGAGCAGCCACCACCATCTGAGCCTGTACGACCATTTACTGCGAACTGTGGAAAGTCTCCCGCCGCAGCTGGAATTAAGGCTGGCGGCTTTGTTTCACGACGTGGCAAAGCCCTCCGTCATGTCCGAGGACGAAGCGGGGAAGAAGCATTATCACGGCCATGACAGGGCCGGGGCGGAGATGGCCGCGGGCATACTAAACAGGCTCCGCTTCAGCCACGCTGTGAGAAACCGCGTGGTGCTGCTGGTCAGGAGCCATATGCTGCATCTGCGGAGGCCGGACGACGGCGCCCTGCGCCGGGTCATCAGCGGCCTGCCTAAGCCCAGGGAGGACGCCCTGGAGCAGGTACTGCTGCTGCAGAAGGCGGATCTGATGGCGTCCCGCTATACGGAGAAGTCCATGGCGGTATATGATGAATTTGCCCGGCGCTGCCATGAGGTCCTGGAGAGCGGCTGCCCGCTGGACGTGGCTGACCTGGCAGTCAAGGGCGAGGAGCTGGAAGGGCTGGGCATAGCCCCCGCCGACCGGGGCGCGGCGCTGAAAGCCCTGCTCGCGGAAGCGCTGGCTGACCCGGCGCGAAACCAGCGGCAGATACTGCTGGAGCTGCTTGCGCCATACCGGGGATGAGCCCCCAATAGGAAAGCGTTTATGTATCGTACTCCGGCAACTCGTGTTCCGGCGCGTCTTCGTCCTCCGGGTAGACGGGTGGCCAAGGTTCGACGGGGGGGTCGGGGACGACGAAAACGCTTTCTTCTTTAAAAACGGCGATGATCCTGTTGTCGCTGGTACCCGTCATGGTATTGAACGGGTCCTTGCAAGTGATTACCGTCACTCTGGCGTCGCCTTCCAACTCCATGATGCTGTCGGCGTCCGCCGTAGCCAGGGGGTAGACGAAGACGCTTTCCAGCCGGAAGGTCAGGCTGCTCCCGTCGTCATAGTCGATTTCCATCTCGTCGCCGATGCTTAGCTCGTCCAGAAGCAGCAGCTGCCCCCGGGCGCCTTTCCAGCGGTTGTGCCCGCCCAGTATGGCGTTGCCGTCGTTGCCCGGGATGGGGCTCTCCCGCAGCCAGGAGATGATGGAAGCCGAGGGGACGATCATCATGGTTTCCGTATCGTCGTAGCCGGTGTCCTGAATCTCGGCGTCCACGTCGAGGGTGGGTATGCGGACCCGGACAGGCCAGCACTCCAGCTGCGGTTTTTCCGGCTCCGGCTCAGGTTCAGGCTCCGGCTCCGGCTCGGCTGGATGCGCAGGTTCCGGCGTCGGCGGCTCCGGCGCCGTCTCCGTTGTTGATACGCCAGGCGTCGCAGGTTCGGGAGCGCGGCCCGAGCCGCAGGACGCCAGCAAGCCGACGGCGGCTAACGCTACGGCGAAGCACAGAAAGAAGCCCAAGGCGCGCCTCACGGGACGCGGGCCAATGCAAGATGGACCGTTCTGTGTTTTGTACGATTTCACTTTGCCCGTTTCTAACTTCCCCCTTCATCATTTCCACCACAACTATATCATAATCTCGACGCCAAAACTATACTGCTCCTGAGCCAGGCCGTTTAGCTTTGCGTTTGAATCCTCAAGCAACTTACTTATCATTAATACGAAAGGTGTACAATGAAAAACGAAATCGTTTTATACCGTCCAAATGAGCTTGCTGAGCATATCGAGGTGAGATTCGATGAAGACACGGCATGGCTTACACAGGCGCAAATCGCAGAGTTGTTTGGTACAAAAAGTCAGGCTATAACTAAGCACATAAATAACATTTACAGTACCAGAGAGTTAGATAAAGCCTCAACCTGTTCCATTTTGGAACAAGTTCGGCATGAAGGGAATCGGAGTGTTAAACGGAGCTTGGCGCACTATAACTTAGATGTGATTATTTCTGTAGGATATCGGGTAAACTCAATAAACGCGACGATATTTCGTCGTTGGGCTACAAAGATATTAAGAGACTACCTGTTGAAAGGTTACGCGATAAACAACCGCATGGATCGCATTGAGGATAATGTAGAAGCGCTGAAGAACCGGGTTGACGAAATTGACTTACAGATCAATACGCACCTTATCCCCACTCAGGGCGTTTTCTTTGACGGGCAGGTGTTCGACGCCTATGAGCTTGCTTCTAAAATAATCCGCTCTGCCACGCAAAGCATCGTCTTGATTGATAACTATATCAACGAAAACACGCTCACGCATTTGGCAAAGAAGCAGCATGGAGTGAAAGCATTGCTGCTCACAAGAACCATCAGTAAACAACTGAGCTTAGATGTTCAAAAAGCTGATGCCCAATACGGTGATTTTGATGTTAAGCAGTTCACTTTAAGCCATGATCGGTTTCTAATCATTGACGGAGGGAAAGAACTGTATCACATAGGTGCATCGCTAAAGGATCTGGGCAAAAAATGGTTCGCATTTTCAAAAATGGAAAAGATATCGGTGGCGAGCATCATTAATGCTGTTTCAGGGCTGATATGAAATGCCCCTCTACAACTCTGACGTACAACGCTCTCGACAAATCAGATTGATAAAACGGCAGACGTTTTCGCCTGCCGTTCCAGTAACCATTTATCATGGGATGGAGTGTTAATATGGCACGGAAACTACTTGGAATCGTTTTATCGCTAGCAATTCTATTTACGCTACATGGCTGCAAAGAGAAGAGCAACTTAGCGGATGATATAAGTATTGTTAATGAGGCAGCACAATCTGATGTTATTCTTTTAGCCGGTTTGTCGAAATCGGCAATTGCTGAAAGCGGTTACGGTGAAATAGCATACAGGTATCTGAATTACATACAAGACGCACTGCCCGGGAGAATTAAGAATACACAAAGAGAACGGGAAGCTGCGGTTTTTATTGTGAGCGCCCTTTTAGATATGGGTTATGCAAAAGACAGTATCCAAGTCCAATCATTCAAAAATGATTATGTCGAATATCAACCTACAGATGGTATATTCGATGGTGGCGAAAGAACTGAGACCAGCCAAAATGTTATTTTAACGAAGAAAGGCGATAGCGACAAGGTGCTTATCATCGGCGCACATTACGACAGTGTTGGGACACACGGGATAAACGATAATGGCTCAGGGGTATCTGTCGTTCTGGAAAACGCAATGCGTATGTTTGACATTCAAACGCCGTATACACTGCGCTATATTTTCTTTGGGAGTGAGGAATCACGCCAGAAGGGCTCAAATTACTACGTCGAATCACTCTCTTGGAGGGAGAAAAGAAAAATAGTCGCTATGGTCAACTTTGATTGCATCTTGGCCGGTGAGACGCTCTATATGTTTGGCGGCAAATTCAAAAAGGACGGCAGCATTGCAAATGATTGGGCGGCGTGTCAAGCATCTGAGTTTGCAGCAGAGCTTGGACTGGACATCAGATGGCAGCAACCGAAATCTTATGAGATGCTTTTTGACAGCGGCTTCACCCGCGGCGGAACTGATTACCTTCCGGCCACAATAACAGCGATGGAAAGTTATGCCGCCCAAAATGGGCATGTAATCGACATAAGCGATACCCGCCGCCACCATGAAATCTACATATCCGACCCGCGAAAAACTGCTCCCGAAAAGTTGAAAACAGTGATTAGACATCCAATATCAAGAGGCGTGTGATATATTAGAACCAACTCAAAGAAACCAGTAATACCAAGGGTTAAGTGAGATAAGACTATTTCACGCGAGAATCGGTATGGTTCATGACTATGCCGATTTTTCGTTGTTGGCTTATCGGCAAAAGGCACGACCATCTGCTCCGGGACATATCAAAATACTGCGAAACAATGAAAAACTCCACTGCCCCCAAAGCTGGGGTGAGTGGATTTACCCTTGAAAGTACCTATCGAGACAGCACCGGTCGCACGTTGCCCTGCTACCTGCTCTCTAAAATGGGCTGCGAACTTGTGGCTAACAAGCTGACTGGCGAAAAAGGCGTCCTGTTCACCGTCGCATACGTGGCGCGCTTCAACGAGCTGGAGGCATCGTAAGTGATTGAGCTGAGGTCGGCGCCAATTCGTCTGTCCATGAACTATGCCCCCTACTACATACACCTTCTATTACACACACTATTTTTTACAGCTCAGCGGACAGCCGCGAAACGGCCTAAAATTCGAGGCAACCTACAAGTCGATATTACAGCAAATGCCGCATGGTGTCAACAAAAATCTTGACTCCTGCGGTCATCACACTGAACCCCGCAAAAAGATGAAAAGAGGGAAAAACAATGCCAGATGTTAGATTGGACGTAAGGGTGTACCCACTGGACGAGCCGAAAGGCAGCACTAAAGCCTTCGCCAGCGTCGGCATCGACGGAACC